>CAKZNJ010000261.1 GCA_937129505.1 uncultured Anaerolineae bacterium
ATCCTTGCCTTTGTGTTTTTGCTGATTTGGATTGTTTTTGTACTGGGGGGATATTATGTTTATCATAAGCCCTTCTCACCTCAACAGGTAATCATCTGGATCAAGGGGCTCTATCAAACGATTGTCGGTTTCCTGATCGTCATTTGCGCAGGGGGGATTGGTTTAAGAGTGATTGGAAAGTTTTTCCCCAAACAGCCGGCTACTACCATCCAATCCGTTGGTGTGGGCTTTGGGATATTGGGGACGAGTTATTTAGGAATGGGTTGGATTATTGGAGTCCGATGGTATTTGTCCTTGATTCTAATCGGACTCATGTTAATCTGGTCACGACGGTCGGTTGTTGATTGGTTGCAAAACCTTATCCGGACGGTCGGGAAAGTTCTCCCAACAAAGCGCCCTTCGATTGTTTTAGCCATCTTGATTGGTTTGTTAATGGGAGAAGCTTGGTTAGTCTCTTTATCACCGCCCTTGGCATTCGACTCTCTGGTGTATCATCTTTCCTTACCCCTCGCTTATATCCAAAATGGACGGTTTATCTATACGGCGTGGAATACCTTTTGGGGAATGCCTCAGCTTGGGGAGATGCTCTATACAATGGCGATGAGCTTAGGCGGGATGGAGGCAGGAACAGTTTTTGGGTGGATGATTGGGGCGTTATCGGTTGTTGGGTTAGGCGAAATGCTATATAATGATCTATCCAAGGAGGAGATTTGGATTGCGTATTCTGCTGTATTTTGCGGTTCTACCTTTGCGGAAAGCCTAGGGTGGGGATATGTTGATTGGATTGCGTTTTTCTTCGGAGTGTGTATCCTCCTGACATTTAAGCAAGCGATCAACCGACTAAGCGGTGATCAAATTGTGCTTGCCGGGATCTTTTCTGGGTTTGCGTTGGGGACGAAGTACACTGCCGGTGTTGTCTTGATTGCTTCATTGCTAGCTATTGTGTTTTTGCACTTGATTCGGTCTCAAGGGGGACTGCGGCGGCCAGCAAAGGTGAACCCTATAGACTTCGCACTGTTAATGAAATCTATCATTATGTTTTTGGCGGTTGTCTTGATCGTCTCGTTGCCATGGTGGCTAAAGAATATCGTTGCTGTTAGACAGCCATTCTATCCGATATTATTTCCCGCAGGCGAAATATCTTTGGTGCGGCTCCAGTTCTATAGTAATATAGAGAGTTGGGGAAAGTGGTACACGGCTTTGTTTTTGCCCTTTACCTCGACAATACTCGGTATTGAGGGCAAAGAGGGATTCAATGCAACGATCGGTCCTTTGTTTCTGCTTTTTTCACCCCTCGCTTTGTTATCTTTTGTGAAGCGAGACAATCCTGAATATAACTTTGTCTGGCTAACATTCATATTTGCTATGACAGGATGGGTTGTCTGGGGGATTGGCTCGAGAATAGCCGGCTATTTGATCCAGAGTAGATTGTATTGGGCAATCTTTCCGAGCTTAGTTGTTTTAGTGGGCTTCGGTTGTCGTCATCTTTCTCAAATGCGGATGGGTTCTATCCGCATGAGGGTGTTAGTTGATAGCATGGCAATATTCGTAATGTTCTTGACATCAATTGAGGTAACTTCTTCAATACTTCATAAAAGGGTGTTCGATTTTGTGAGCGGACAGATAGGTTCGCAGGACTTCTTGACCCATAATCTAGGTTGGCATTACTATGTTATGCAGGATCTAAGTGGGATCGGTAACTCCTCCCAAACGCTACTCCTCTTCGAGCCACGCAGTCTCTATTGCCTTCCGAAATGCGATGGGGATGAAATTTTAGATGAATGGTATCTAGCGAGTTTGGGTTCTTCGGTTAGTGTAAATGATGTTATTCAGCTTTGGAAAGAAAGGAATTATCGCTATCTTTTGGTTTATGACGATGGGGCAAAATTTGTCCGTGAACATGATCGGCGCTACCGCTCTGATCAGTGGAGATTATTCGATCGATTAAGGCAAACCCTACCGCGTCTTAAAACCTATGGTGAGGCTTACTCTTTATACATGCTTCCATGAAAAGCTTGAATGATTTGTTTTTGACTTGGGTCGGCGGCCTTGTTGTCGTTATATTGGCTGCAGCCTTCCAGAAAACCCCCGGTTACATGGATGCGGAATATTACTATGCAGGAGCGAAGTTGATTTGGCGGGGGGAATTCCATAGGGAACCATATATTTGGAATTATCTGTCTGACCCACAGGGCTTACCAACGCCTTCCTACACCTACTGGATGCCCTTGGCTTCTTTAACGGCGTATTTTGGGATGTTAATCGGGCGAGGAGAGGACTTTGTAAATGCGCGGATACCGTTTATCCTTCTCAGTTCTTTTATTCCTCCGTTGACCTACTGGCTGGGGGTGCGGTTGAGTAAGCAGCGTTTTGTGGCATTATTCGCGGGGATGATGGCATGGTTTCCGATGTTTTATCTTGCTTATCTCCCAACTACCGATACCTTTGCTCTCTATATGATTTTGGGGACACTCTGGATAATTTTTGCTGATCTCATGCCGAAATTACGTTGGGATTATTCCTTATTTGCAGGAATGATTTGTGGGCTAATGCACTTAGCTAGAGCGGATGGTTTTATTTGGATGCTACTATTCGGTTGTTTTATGGTGATAGAACAGTTTGTTTCACGGAAGTTTGGGAGTAAACAGATTGTTTTTGTAAAAATTGTCAGTGTATTTTTGGTTGGATATGCGTTGATGATGGTTGGATGGTATGGGAGAAATTTGCTGGAGTTTGGCTCACTTTTCCCACCTGGCAATCAGCGAGCACTATTTTTGCGTACTTACAATGATCTTTTTCGATATCCACCATCCGAACTTAATTTAACCTACCTTCTACAAGGTGGTATTTATCCAATTCTCTGCGACCGCATGTACGCATTAAGCCAAAATCTGCTCTCTTTATTGGCTGTTCAAACGGAAATTGTTCTAGCGCCATTGTTTATTCTCGGTTATTGGAAAAGAAAAAGAGAGCCGATAATCGTCAAATCGAGCTTAGCTTGGCTGGCAATTTTTGGGTTGATGAGCCTCGTGTTTCCTCATGCGGGTTGGCGAGGCGGCTATTTTCACGCAGCGGCGGCTTTCCAGCCATTTATTTGGTGCCTCTCAGGGGAAGGCTTGGGCGTTTTTGTTGAATGGGGAATGAAGAATCGCCAATGGGAACCATCTCAAGCGATTCGAGTGTTCAGTCTCTTTATTATTGCTTTCTTGTTAGCTCTAACTTGCTTTGTTTACTATACTCGGGTTATCGGAGTAAGGAGCTCTCAAGAAAGTTGGAATGAGACTCTTCGAAGACAATCGCAAATATGCGATTCGGTCAATAAAATTTTTGCGAAGGAACATTTCCCGAATTCAGGGGTGATGATCAATAATCCGGTAGGCTTTTATCTGGTGTGTGAACACCCTGCTGTGTCTGTGCCGGTTGGTGGTGAGAAGTCGGTCAAATTAGTGGCTCAACGGTTTAATATTCATTACCTTATTCTAGAAAAGGATCACCCTCCTGAATTAGCTCACTACTTCTTTAATCCTCAAGACAGCAGTTTACTCACTTTAATCGATAATTCAGAGGATTGGAAAATCTATACCATCCATGACCTTCCGTAAAATCCTGCTGATTTTTACATTTGCTGCTCTCTCAAGCGTGTTCTATGTTGGATACAGCGCGTCTTTAGGGCGGATTGGTTTTCCCTTAGATGACGCATGGATTCATCAAACGTATGCGCGGAATGTTTCCCAGGGATATGGTTGGTCTTTTGAGGCTGGAAAGCTTTCCGGAGGAGCTACTGCCCCGCTTTGGACTCTTCTAATCAGCTTCGGGTATTGGTTAAAAATTCCACCCCTTTTTTGGGCTTTTATGCTCGGGGTTGTCTTCTTGGCGAGCACTAGCGTTCTTGTGGTTAGGTGCTTCGAGGAAATTGACCCGAAGATTAGTTGGTTAGGTCTATATTTTCTGATTGAGTGGCATTTTAGTTGGGCATCTGTTTCCGGCATGGAGACTATTCTCGCTGTTTTTCTTGTTATTTTTGTCTTTTACCTTCTAAAAATGTATCCCAATCGCTATCTTTTATCTCTGTGTTTGGCTGCGAGTGTTTGGGTTCGCCCCGACCTTGTAACCTTATTCTTGCCCGTCCTAGTTTGGTTGCTTTCTCGGCGAGCCGGATTTGGGTTTTGGCAACCTAAGATATTCGTCATTTTTTTATTGCCCGCATTGTCTATCATCGCGTATTTGATTTTTAATCAATGGGTGAGTGGAGCGTTTTTTCCGACCACTTTTTATGCCAAACAGGCTGAATATGCTGAGATGCGCAAATTCCCGTTTTTATATCGATTTTGGCAGCAATTCTCGATCGCGCTTATTGGAAGCGGGGTTCTATTACTTGGAGGATTTTTCTATCAGATATATCACCGTTGGATTGCAAAAGATTGGGAGGCGTTGTCTTGGGTAGCCTGGTACTTAATCATTGTCGGTGTCTATGCAGCCCGTTTACCAGTCACCTATCAACATGGACGATATATGATTCCAGCCATTGTTGTGTATTACTTGTTCGGCCTTCAGGGGAGCGTGATCCTATACCGTTGGTTGGTGAAAAAGCGTAGATGGGGATGGATTCTAGCGAGAAGCGGATTATTGTCGTGGCTTGTCACTTCCCTTGCTTTCTGGTGGTTTGGTGGCAGTGCTTATGGCAGAGACGTTATGTTGATTGAAACCCAAATGGTGGATATCGCAAAATGGGCAGAAAAAAACCTCCCTTCAAATTCGCGCCTTGCGGTTCATGACATTGGCGCGATCGGGTATTTCACAACCCATGAGCTAATTGATCTGGCAGGATTGATCAACCCCGAAGTGATTCCATTTATTCGGGATGAAAATAAGCTTGCTGAATATCTTGATCGAAAAGATGTAGACTATTTGATTTGTTTTCCCGAGTGGTATCCACGATTGACAAAGGGATTACAGATAGTCCATCAGGCAGATTCTCGGGTTGTTAGAGAATACGATGAACTTCCCATGACAATTTTCCGATGGAATCTTAACAGTTTTATTAGCTTGAAAGAAGAGGGATACTTTGATGCTATACTATACGTACAAGGATTTTAGGATTTCTGATGCAACAGCTTGATAAGACATCCCTCGTGATCATTGACGATCACCCTCTGTTTCGCCAGGGAGTGGAGGATGTATTTCGCTTGGAGCGCGATTTTGAGGTTGTCGGCACTGCCTCAAGTGGACAGGAAGGACTTGCACTTATCCGAAGCTTGAAGCCACAGGTTGGGATAACCGACATCAATTTACCAGATTTAAGTGGATTAGCGGTGGTAAAGCAGGTTAAGCAGGAGAGTTTGCTGACCCGACTCATCCTTCTGACTGCTTATGATGATCCAGCGCAGAAGTTATATGCCTTTCAATCTGGTGCGTGGGGATATTGCACAAAAGATATTCAACCCGTTGATTTAGTCGATCGAGTTAGAGCGGTGGCGAGTGGATATTACGTCGTTTCGAGTCAAATTATGGATGAAGACAAGTTTAATCACTGGCTCGATTTACAGATGAGTGACAATGGTCAAACTGACCATCTTGAAAATTTCTGTTTGCCCTCTCCACTTTCGCCGCGAGAATTGGAGATACTTATCTACCTCACTCAAGGACAGAGTAATAAAGAAATTGCCATGCGCCTAGGAATCAGTCATCAAACCGTGAAGAATCACCTTGCGTCATTGTTCCGGAAACTTGGCGTACAGGATCGCACCCAAGCTGTATTATTTGCGCTTCAACGGGGATTGGTAAAGATGTCTTTGACGAGTAATGGAGGATAAAGAAGCTGTATGAACGGTCGGCAGGAGCAAAAGCCTACGGAGATCATTCATGATCTGATTAATAAAGTTGATCAACTTCTGGACAGCATCAAGCAGAATTTATATGAAAACGAGCGACTTTTAGGGCAGAGTCAGCAAGAAGTAGACAAACTGAGCAAGAAAAACGCTTCAATTACTGCTGAACTGCAAAAGATTCAATCGAATACAGAGAGCTTTTCTCGTCATGAATTGCGATTAGGTTATGAAGCCGCTCTTGAGGCGCAACAAAGACTGTACTTAATGTCTGGTAAAGTGGAAAGAATTCAAAGTGAGATACAGCATTTGCGGGTACAATTAGGGTGGCTAGAAAGTTTCCGAACTATGCTGGATGAATTGAATGAAGGAATTGCCTCATCAGGAAGAGGGCTACGACCGGGTGAAGGGATCGAAATGATCATTCAGGCTCAGGAAGGAGAGCGGCAGAGGCTATCAAGGCAAATGCATGATGGACCAGCCCAGGCTTTATCGAATTTTATTCTCCAGACAGAAATTGCTATGCGTTTGTTTGATATTGATTCTGCAAAAGCAAAAGAAGAACTTGAAAGCCTTCGTCTTTCTGCTACACAAGCTTTTCAAAAGGTGCGCGATTTTATCTTTGAACTCAGGCCAATGATGTTGGATGATCTGGGATTGGCGCCTACCGTCAAGCGGTATGTAGATGCCATGCAGAGTTTTCCGGGTACTTCTGTGCAACTTACCCTGACAGGTATGGAAAGGAGATTAGAACCCTATTTGGAGGTCATGATCTTTCGAGCTATCCAAGAGCTTTTAGGTAATGCCATTCGTCACAGTCAAGCGAGCGATATCCGCATCCACTTAGATTTAGGAGACATGATCGTAAAAGTGACGGTGGATGACAATGGGAAAGGGTTTGACCCTGAGATCCTAAAAGAGCGAACCAATATGGGGCTCAAAATCATCCGCGACCGGGTTGAGATGCTAGGAGGTGACTTTCAACTTAACACACGCACAGGCGAAGGAACGCGTGTCTCGTTTATGATTCCACTCCGAGAGGTACCTGAGGTCGCCTGATTCCCTTACAGAATTGCAAGGAAAATTTCACAAAATGCATATTGCAAAAAATTAAAAGATTCCGTATAATGTGCGTAGTTACTCGTATTGAGTAAAATTCTAAAGGAAAGGAGGTCAAAAGCGATGTTATTCGCCCCCAAAGAGAAAGGTCAGGGTCTAGTGGAGTATGCGTTGATCCTCGTTCTAGTAGCGATCGTTGTCATCGTCATCCTTGCACTCCTTGGACCAGCTATCGGCAATGTCTTCAGCCGTATTGTCAACGCGATTTAATTATTTTTCCTGAGGAAATATTTTGTTCTTTCAACGAAAAACCCTGACATTGTGTCAGGGTTTTTTGGCATTTTTATTGCATTGCTAAGTTGGGACTAGCTATTTGTGTTCAAAATTGCCCGACTGATGTCGGGGTTGTTTTGAAAGAATTGTGCTTGCTCCATGGACTTTCACTAAGTCGGGCATGTTAGGCTAAATGGGCGAAGGATTACCTCAAGTTTTGATAATACAACCAAAAAGGCTTACAAAATTGTATAGCGGGGTGGTAACAAAAAGTCGTTTCTCAATATATAATACTATCAATGAATAACCGCCTAAATGTGCCCGACACAAACTATAAAATTCGGAGGCGATCATGCGACGAGGAAGAATATTCTTTTTACTTGCCCTAATTGTCTTTTTAGGGCTAGTGGCGGTTGTGTTAGTTGTCTTACGTTTGCGTCCTGCATTAACTCCACAGCCATCTCAGGTTAGCGAACCGACACCTGTTATCGAGGTAACCAATGTTTTGGTCACTACCCAAAAAATACCGCGGGGTAGCGTTATCACTCGTGATGTAGTCAGTTTGATCCCGATCCAACGTCAATTTTTCCTTCAAGGGATGTTTTCCGAGATAAAGGATGTTGAAGGCAGATTAGCCAAGATCGACTTGGAAGCGGGATTTATTCTGATGGAAAGCATGCTTGCTGATAGTGCCGAAGAACTTTCGAAAACTGGCTCTGATATTGCTCTTTATATTCCCCGCGGAAGTGTAGCTGTTGCTATCCCAATTGATCGTCTGACGAAAGCTAGTTACCCTGTCCAAGCGGGCGATCGCGTCAATGTGGCTGTGGTCCACGCATTTGTAGATATTGATACGGAGTTTCAATCCAAATTACCAAATGTGGCGGGGGAAGCGATTGCTCCAGGGCCTCGTGATCCTACAGTCTATCTCACAGCAGGAATTTCAGCACCGGTTGGCGAAGGAGCGGGCAATGCGGGAAGAGCCGAGACAATTCCTGGGTTGGGTCAACCGATTGTGGTTGTCCCTTCGGAATCGCAACGCCCGCGCCTTGTAGCACAGGTGATATTGCAAGATGTCACCGTGCTTAGTGTTGGAAATTACGCAGCGAGCTTTCAAGATGAACAAGCAGCACAGGCTCAACAGCCCGCTGAACAGCCTGCACAACCACCCAATCAGCCAGCTCCCCAGCCTGCCAAGCCAACCCCGGAGTTTGTGAGTGTAATCGTCACCCCACAAGATGCGCTAATGTTGACTTACTTAATGGCAAATGGAGCGCAGTTCACGTTTCATCTAAGGGCAGCGGGTGATAATTCACGCGTTCAGATTGAGGCTGAAACGCTCCAATATTATCTGAACAAATATAATGTGCCAATTCCGGTTAAGTTACCTTATGGCATAGAGCCGAGAGTAAATACGCCAGCAATGCCAGTGATCACTTTTCAGCCAACACCTACTCCGAATCCTTAAGGATAAGCAATTTGTCGAAGGATGATGGAAATTAGCGAAAAGATTCGAGTCGTTATTGTAGATGACATTGCGGAAACCCGAGAAAACATCCGCAAGCTGCTTCAATTTGAAAAAGACGTTGAGGTTGTAGGAACGGCTCGGACGGGTAAAGAAGGGATTGAAGTCACCCGCCAAACCAAACCAGATGTCGTCATTATGGATATCAACATGCCAGATATGGATGGCATAACTGCAACCGAGGCAATTCGAAGGACAAATCCTTTTACCCAAATTGTCATCCTTTCGGTGCAGGGTGATCCGAATTATATGCGTCGAGCCATGTTGGCAGGGGCACGGGATTTCCTAACCAAACCGCCAACGGTTGACGAGTTGAGCGCAGCCGTCAGACGGGCTGGGAAAATGGCTCATGAAGAGCGCGAAAAAATACCGCCTGCCGTGCAGTCTCCCTCAGGAGGTATGGTGGCTGGGGTCAGTGCCTATGAGGGCAAAATTATCGTGGTGTACAGCCCAAAAGGAGGCGTTGGGACAACCACATTAGTGACAAACCTAGCCATTGCATTGCACAACGCTGAAACTCCGGTCGTTGTCGTTGACGCAAACCTACAATTTGGCGATGTAGCAGTATTTTTGAACGAACAGGCAAAAAATAGTGTTGTTGACTTAGCCCCACGGGTAGATGAACTTGATCCTGAGGTAGTGGATAGCGTTTTGTTACCTCACAAGCCTTCAGGGATTAAAATTCTCGCTGCACCGTTGCGACCTGAATATGCGGAGAGCGTCACGGGTGAACAATTTGCCAAAGTCCTCCAATTCCTCAGAAGAATGTTTGCCTATGTCGTTGTGGATACGTCCTGTTATTTGTCAGATGTGGTCTTGTCGTCGCTGGATGTAACCGATGTTGTCATTTTGTTAACCACCCAAGATATTCCAGCGATCAAAAATGCTCGAGTCGCTCTTGAAGTATTCGATGTATTGAATATCCATCGTAAAAAGGTGTTATTCGTGTTGAATCGATATGACAAGCGGATCGGAATAACTCCCGATAAGATTGGGGAAAGCATCAAACAGGAAGTCATTGCAGCGATACCTTTTGATGAAAGAACAGCAATTCCCTCGGTTAATCGAGGTATCCCATTCATGCTTGAAGATAAAACAAAACCTTTAGCCAAAGCATATTTTTCTTTGGCGGAAGTCGTCCGTCAACGGATAAGCCAGGTGGCTGATTTGGAACTGGAGACCAAAAAAGGATATAGTGGTATCTTTACTCGAGTAGGTCGTTAGCAGTCAGAGAGGATGATATGTCGTTATTGAAACGCATCGAGCAAGGTCAAGGTGGTATTACTTCGAATGGGGAGATGGACGCTAAAGCACGATTGATGGCGGTGCAAGCGAGGCGAGTAACTCCTACCGCTGCACCCCAACGGGATACTTATCTAGACTTAAAAACACGTGTCCAGAATCGGTTGCTGGCAGAGCTTGATCCAGGTATGGATATCAGCCGAGTGAATGAAGTACGCAATACGATTCAAGAATTATTTGATCAGGTTTTGGGAGAAGAGAATATCGTTCTTTCCCGTCCCGAGAGGCACCGACTCTTCGAGCAGATCGCAGCGGAGATTTTGGGATTTGGCCCACTCCAACCTTTATTGGAGGATGAGACGATCACGGAAATTATGGTCAACGGAGCAAAGAACATCTATATCGAAAGAAATGGCAAGATTCAGAGAGTGCCGCTCACTTTTGAGAGCGATGATCATGTCATGCGTATTATCGATAGAATTGTTGCTCCGTTGGGACGAAGAATCGATGAATCAAGCCCTTATGTGGATGCCCGCTTACCCGATGGTTCTCGTGTGAATGCGGTCATCCCTCCGATTTCTTTAGTGGGCCCGACAATCACCATCCGTAAATTTTTCAAGAATCCGCTAACGATAGAGCAATTAATCCAATACGGCTCAATTACTCCCGAAGCATTGCAATTTCTAAAAGCGTGTGTTGAAGCGAGATTAAATATCGTTATTTCAGGTGGTACTGGATCGGGGAAAACAACATTGCTGAATGTCTTATCTCAGTTTATCCCTTACGATGAGCGAATCATTACGATTGAAAACGCGGCAGAGTTACAATTGCGACAAGAACATGTGGTAACCCTCGAGTCCAGACCCCCAAATATTGAGGGAAAAGGGGAAGTGACGATTCGTCAACTGGTCATCAATGCCCTGCGGATGAGGCCAGATCGCATTATTGTAGGTGAAATCCGTGATGAAGCTGCTTTGGATATGTTACAAGCGATGAATACGGGCCATGATGGTTCAATGACCACGGCGCACTCGAACTCACCGCGCGACACTCTAGCTAGAATCGAGACCATGGCGCTGATGGCTGGAATGGATTTACCTGTTCGAGCAATTCGTGAACAAGTGTCTTCGGCGATTGATTTGATCATTCATCAGGAGAGAATGAAAGACGGCTCGAGAAAGGTAGTGAATATCACCGAAGTAAGCGGGATGGAAGGGGATGTCATTACTCTAACCGATATCTTTGTCTTTGAACAAAGTGGTTATGAGAGTGGAAAGATTGTTGGGCGACTACGAGCAACAGGCTTGCGGCCAAAATTCATGGATAAGATTGAAGCAGCCGGAATTCATTTGCCTGCCTCGATTTTCGGAATTGGCGACCGCAGACGTTATTAGTTGCATGAGGTAAGTATGGATCCTCTAATCTTAATCCTACTAGTTGGTGGAGCGATCGTTGTCGTCCTTGTGGTTATGGGGTTTGTCGTGACCCTCACTAGTGAACAATCTCTAGTTGAAGAGAGATTGGGACGCTATATTATCGAACGTGAAGAGAAAGTTGCTAGGAGGGAAGAGAGAGCTACACCGGTTGGGGATTGGGTCAACGAGCGGATCAGCAAATCTAAGTGGGGTTCGGGGATTGCAAGGGATTTAGCAAGGGCGGATATCAAAATGCGTCCCGGTGAATATATTGCATTGATTATCATCATGGTCCTTTTCGTTGGCTCCCTAGCCTATTTCTTTGGCGGGCGGAACATCATTTTTACTCTATTGGGATGTTTAGGTGGGTTTTTGTTACCTCGTTTCTATATACACCGCTTGCAAAACCAACGATTAAATAATTTCAATAATCAACTTGCGGACATGCTGAACTTAATGGTAAATGGACTTAGAGCTGGATATTCAACCATGCAAGCCATGGAAGCAGTGAGTAGAGAAATGCCGCCACCGATCTCGGATGAATTCCGTCGGGTTGTCCAAGAAATGCAAATTGGCATCCCGATGGAACCCGCACTGGAAAACCTTTACCGACGGGTTCCTAGCGATGATCTGGACTTGATCATTGCAGCCATTAATGTTCAAAGGGAGGTTGGTGGTAATCTTGCCGAAATATTAGACACGATTTCTTACACAATTCGCGAGCGGGTGCGAATCAAGGGTGAGATTAGAGTCTTGACATCGCAAGTGGTTTATTCGGGTCGTTTCCTTGCGATGATGCCGTTCTTGATCGCGATTATCCTATGGTTGGTAAACCGTCCATATATGATGCAATTTTTTAATCCCAGTACACGTATCTTTGGGATAACAATGTTAGTTATTGGTGCATTGATGATTGCAAGCGGCTACTATGTAATGATGCGTATAGCAAATATTGAGGTTTAGCTTTTCAGGAGTATGGTAGGCATATGGAGCTCATTTTCATTGGCATAGTTGTCTTTATCCTTGTCGGAGCGTTGCTGCTTGTCGTGGTTGGTTTACGCGATGCGAATCGAGGCGATCCCCTCCAAAAGAGATTGGAGGAGTTTGCAGCGCGCGGGGAAAAAGCAAGTTTGGAAGAGATCGAGTTGTCGCAGCCGTTTTCCGAACGAGTTCTGTTGCCATTAGCCCGTCGTTTTGGTGAGTTTGTCACTCGTTTCACCCCTCAGAATGCTCTGCAGACCACTGCCCATCGCCTAGAGTTGGCAGGCAACCCGCGGGGGGTGGACCCAACCATTTTTTGGACTTCTCGATTTTTGATGGCATTTTTATTTGGCGGTTTGTTTATCTTCCTTTTCACGGTCGGATTAAGGGATTGGAGTTGGATAAGAAAATTTCTTGTTGTTGCAATCTTCATGGTGATTGGTTTCTTTATTCCAGAATTGTTGCTGACGAGTAAAATAAATCGACGCCAAAAGGAAATTCGAAAAGCGATGCCAGATGCGTTGGATTTATTGACAATATGCGTTGAAGCCGGGCTGGGCTTTGATGGTGCTATGGCAAAGGTTACCGAAAAATGGGATAACGAACTAAGTCTGGCTTTTGCACGGGCTTTGAAGGAGATGCAGTTAGGTAAATTACGGCGAGAGGCGTTACGAGATATGGCTGATCGAATTGGCTTGCCTGAGATGACTAGTTTTGTTGCGGCTGTGATCCAAAGCGAGCAACTAGGTGTCAGTATGGCGAAAGTTTTACGGATTCAATCTGATCAGATGCGCGTCCGCCGTCGTCAACGGGCTGAAGAGGAAGCTCATAAAGCGCCGATTAAGATGCTAATTCCGCTCGCGTTATTGATTTTTCCATCGATTTGTATTGTCCTGATGACGCCAGCTCTCATAATGCTGATGCAATCAGCTCTGAGAGGTGTCTTATTTGGGAACTAAATCGAAGTTGTGAACAATCTACAAACATATAAAACCTATCCATATACCTTTTACCAGTGGATATGGAAACTAGTTGATTGGATTTACCCTCCAAGCTGTGGGGGATGTGGTAAATTCGGTGTCCGTTGGTGTTTAGATTGTCAGCAAAGTCTTGCAAAAATCTCCGATCCGATCTGTCCCTCTTGTGGTGTTCCAACCTCTAATTCAGTCTGTCCAACTTGTGGCGACCAACCTTTGGCATTAGATGGCTTGCGCGCTTATGCCGGCTACGCAGGAGCCTTACGCAATGCAATCCATAGATTGAAATATCAGCGCGATGTGGCTTTGGGCGAAACGCTATCCTATTTTCTGGTTGAGCTTTATTATCGAGTAGAATGGAGGGTTGATATTATTGTTCCTGTGCCTTTAGGGGTTGTTCGCAGGAGAGAACGTGGATATAATCAGGCTGCATTGATTGCCTATCCATTATCCTTGGCGGTGCATGTCCCGTATGATGCAAAGGCGCTTAGCAGAATACGGGAGACATCTTCTCAAGTGGACTTAGGATTATCCGAACGATTAGAAAATGTAAAGAATGCATTTGTAGCTGACTCAGCCAGAGTTAATGGAAGGACAATCCTGATTGTGGATGATGTGACAACAACCGGTGCAACAATGAATGCATGCGCCGTAGCCCTGAAAAAAGCGGGAGCGCGTTATGTTTATGGGTTTGTTGTAGCAAAAACAATCTTATCAAAAGGAGGCAAAAATGACCGTGCCAGTTGAAGTTGTCAGTCGGAATATGGAGGTGAGCGAACGATTACAAAACTATGTCGATAAAAAAATCGCGAAATTGGATCGATATCTGCCTGGCATCGAGGAGGCTCGCGTTGACGTAACTTATGCAAAATCGGCTCGCAATGCCGCCGACCGCCAGATCGCTCAAATTACCATTCGTGGAAAGGGATTTATCCTTCG
>CAKZNJ010000262.1 GCA_937129505.1 uncultured Anaerolineae bacterium
CACGTCTTGTAAAGTTCTCAGCAAATAGAGAGCTCCTACGCTATCAGGCATCAATACTTGAGCATAGCGCGCTACAATCGGAAATGCCTCATCAGCCGTCCGACAGGATTGTAAGAGATCCCCCATCTCCGCTAACATTTTACTGCGTTGATTACGCAATTCTAGTTGAGCCAATTTTTCTCCGACATGCCGCAGCCGTTCTTCAAGCTCATCGGTTTGCCATTTGCGATCGAGGGCACTACTCACTAAATCAGACATCGTTTTTGCCAGATTGGGTTGTTCAAAAATTACAATCTCTCTATCGCCTTTGCCCTCTACGCCAAAATATCCAACCACCGTCCGTCTTAAGACCATTGGTACAATGACAAGAAAATCAATATCCTGAACATCAAAATAGACCTGCAACGCTTCGGGCAACTCTTGGGAAGATCGAGAGAGAGCGATCATCTCTTGTCGATTGATCCGTTCTAATAACCAGGAAAGGGCAGCGTCAAAGGGTTCAGGAATCCCTAGCGGAGGCAATAATCTGCCTGCTTCTGCCCAACGATAACATGCTTGCAACCCGCCTTCTTCTTTCTTGAAGAGATAAACGTAGCTCCTTGCAGCACCACCGTATTCGGCAAAGCTTCCAATCGCCTTTTCTAAGAGCGCATCAATTTGAGAAGGAGCAGCATTTATAAGGCGGATTGCTAGAGCAGTTAGGAAATGATCGAGTCGCTGGTGATGGAAGAGTTGTCCTAAGTCTTTTCGAGTAAGAGCTAGTTGCTGTACCACCTCATTTTTTTCATGCAATTCTCTTAACATTAAGCTGGCGATTTTTATCCCTTCCGAAATTATCTCTCTTCGTTGTTCATAGAGTTCTTTGCTTGGTTGTTTATAGAACAGAGCGACAATACCCCAAACTCGATTCTCAAGATTGATCGGGATGACGATTGCCCAGTTTAATTGTTCCTTGCTTTCTCCCCTTAGAACCCCTTTCCAGGCTGACATTTCTTCACTGATTTGCATCTGACCACTGCGAGCAACTTTTCCCCACAAACTACCCCGCAATGTCGCTCCGATCTCAAAGCATTCTTCCTTTCGGGCTTTCTCGATTAGAAATGATTCTCCATCTTCCACTGACTCAGCAAAAATAACATAGGGAGTGCCTCCAATTTCCTCCATTAGCTCAAGTAGAACATCTACCAGTCCTGAAATCCCATCACCAGAGAGCGATTTCTTAACCGCTTCTACAAGACTACCGCTTAAGTGCAGGCGGCTTTCTAGGGTTTGGGTTTTCTCAATAAACTCTGTAAGGTCATTTCCACTGACCAATACACCTTGGGTGACGCCAAGCTTATTAATTAGAGGGGTAAACGTTAGTTCAATCCATCGTTTGCCTTTTGCTGTAATCAACTCAATCGTACGTTTGATTGGCTGTTTGCTCGCGATTGCTCGCTTTTCATCTTCTTCGAGGCTTTGAACAACTTTGGGGGGAAAGAAATCAGCATTAGACCTTCCGATGAGCAAGTCCATTGCTTTCCCGACATATTGGGCAAAGGTGAAATTTACTTTTCGATAGGTAAGAGCCAAGTCTTTGAAAACAATCAGGAATGGTAACTGATCAAGAATAAGCTGGTATTCTTCTTTTTCGTTTATGACCTGATCATATTGCGTAAAGGCATCCTTTGCTGATGGTAGGATAAACCACAGCAAACCAAAACCGAGCAAAGAGACCACCGCAGAAATCAACGCTGGAATTTGTTGGGTAGACTCTTGCCGCACGATTTCATAGGTAAACCACAGAAAGAAAATTACCGGAATGATGACCAAACTATTCCACAGCCCGCCTCGCCGAGTCTGTCGTAAAAACCGAAAAAGCAAATAAAAAACCCCTGCTTGCCCTATCAAGGCAATCAGCCAACCGATCATTCCTATCATCTCCCCTTCATTCCGCCTTTCTTTTCAGAAATTTTTGCAACCTTCGAACTCTATAATGTCACTAAGGAACGATTGGTCGCCATGCTGGATCAAATTCTTTGGAAGGGAAATCGGTTAATTGCGTCCTTCCAGCTCCGTTTACAGCGATCATGTAAATATCATGATTTCTCCCGGATGGCCAGCTTGTAAAGAGAATCCATAAGCCATCTGGAGAAAAAACTGGGTCTCTGACCGGTATGGGACCAAGGTTGAAACCATATTCTACTGTTTTACCTTCTACATTCGAAAACACCGCCAATCTCGGTACCCCTCCAGGCCTCAAAGCTTGGGTGAAGACGATCAAATTACCATCAGGTGACCAATCTGGAGAGGCGTTGATTTTTGTCCCGCTGAGCGTTAACCGCCTTTGGTCGGAACCATCCGCCTTCATGACCCACAAATCGGTAGGGCCCTGCCGCCGAGAGACAAAAACAATGTTCTTACCATCTGGAGACCAAGATGGTTGATAATCTCGGCTGAACTCCTCCGAGAGCCTTTTAACCTCTAAAGTTTGCACATTCATTAAGTACACCCGCGGCCGATTGGTAACTCGCAAGGAAGTAAAGACGATCCAATTTCCATCGGGCGACCATGCTGGATCAAAGTCACCACCGGGAACATTAGGTAGAGGGGTAAGATTTGTCCCATCCACGTTGATCATAAACATACCCGCCCCAGGATAGATCTCTTTTTCATCGGGACATGGGGAAATGAATATTAGGCT
>CAKZNJ010000263.1 GCA_937129505.1 uncultured Anaerolineae bacterium
AAATTGTGCACAATTCACAGTAGGAGGTAGTTTATGCCCTTAAAGGGATGGATCGAAGTCAATGAAGTGTATTGCAAGGGTTGCGAGCTCTGTGTCAGTGAATGTCCTCAACATGTCTTAGCGCTAGATATGGCACGTCTTACGCCAAAGGGTTACCATCCGGTAGCATTAATTGGCGAAGGTTGTACGGGATGCGGAGTTTGCGCCATCATGTGTCCGGAAGCCGCTTTAAGCGTCTATCGCGAAGCACCCCATAAAGTAACTGCCTGACGGGAGGGGGCAAGATGGCAAAAGAGTTGCTGAAAGGCAATATCGCCATGGCGGAAGCTGCCATTCGCGCCGGCCTAGAGGGATATTTCGGTTATCCGATTACACCGCAGACCGAACTTCTGGAGTGGATGTCTGAACGAATGCCTGCTTTGGGGAGAGCTTTTCTTCAAGCAGAAAGTGAAGTGGCTGCGATCAATATGCTCTACGGAGCAGCGTGTACAGGTGCACGGGTGATGACTTCGTCATCAAGTCCGGGCATCTCACTGATGATGGAAGGTTTGTCCTATATTGCGGGTACTGAAGTGCCGGTGGTGATTATTGATGTCGTGCGGGGAGGGCCTGGCTTGGGAAATATTGCCCCTTCGCAAGGCGATTACAATCAGATTGTGCATGGGGGTGGGCATGGTGATTATCACCCCATAGTCTTGGCTCCAGCCAGCGTCCAAGAGGCAATTGACCTCGTGGTATTAGCCTTTGATTTGGCAGAAAAATATCGCACTATCGTTTTTGTCATGGCAGATGGCAACATTGGGCAGATGATGGAGCCGGCTGAATTACCGCCTATGCGTCCCATTAAGAGCGAGTATCCTGATTGGGCAGTCCGCGGAGCAATTGGACGCGAACGCCGCATCCTGAGCTCGATTTATATCGATCCCAAAGATGAAGAGGTAACCAATTACCGCTTAATGCAAGTTTGGAATCGGATCGAAGCCAATGAGATTCGTTATCGGGAATATTTTCTTGAAGATGCGGAAATTGTGGTTGTTGGGTTTGGGACGGCGGGGCGGATTGCCCTATCTGCGGTGCGTATGGCGAGAGCGGAAGGGATAAAAGTGGGCTTGTTGCGTCCCATTACCCTCAGCCCGTTCCCTTGTCCGCAAATTGAAAGCCTGATCTCAAGGGTCAAAGGGATTTTGGTTGTTGAGATGAATGCCGGCCAAATGTTGGAAGATGTTCAAAAAATTGTCAAGGGACGCGTGCCGATTGAGTTTTACGGCAGGATGGGTGGGATGGTGCCTTTTCCTGATGAAATTCTAGCTGAAATCCAACGCATGAGTCGGGAAACAATCCCGTTGGATGGCGATCCACGTCAGCGGTGGATGAAACGCTTTGCACCCGTTGTTCATTGGCAAAATTAGGAGGCAAAGAGTGGAGACGACCGTATCTGCTCAAGTCGTTTATCAGAGACCTCAGTCGCTCACCGCAACAGCTATGCACTACTGCCCGGGTTGTACCCACGGCATTGCCCACCGCTTGATTGCAGAGGTTATGGATGAGATGGGCATCCGGGAACGCACCATTGGTGTTGCACCGGTCGGTTGTTCGGTGTTTGCTTATAGTTATTTCGATTGTGATTTTGTTGAAGCTGCTCATGGCCGCGCGCCGGCGATGGCAACCGGCATCAAGCGCTTGTTACCCGATCGGATTGTCTTTACCTACCAAGGAGATGGTGACTTGGCTTCGATCGGGATGGGGGAGATTGTTCACGCTGCCGGGCGAGGTGAAAATATCTCGGTGTTTTTTATCAATAATGCCATCTATGGGATGACCAGCGGGCAGATGGCGCCTACAACTCTGCCAGGGCAAAAGACTACTTCTTCACCGCACGGTCGAGATATCGAAACGATGGGATATCCCCTAAAAATGGCCGAATTGCTTGCCAATTTGGACGGGGCAGGCTATGTTGTCCGGCGCAGCCTCCACGACCCGAAAAACATCCGTATGGCAAAAAAAGCGATTCGATTAGCCTTTGAGACGCAGCTCCGCGGCTTAGGCTTTTCGATGGTCGAGCTGCTCTCTACCTGCAGTACCAACTGGGGCCTTTCGCCATTAGAATCACTAAAGTGGCTTGAAGAGCATATGATCCCTTATTACCCCATTGGCGATTTTAAAGTTGCCCAAGCTATTGCTGAGCTAAAGGTATAGGGTAACAAGGAAAGGAAGGCTGGATGCAGACAGAGATCTTGATTGCTGGGTTTGGTGGACAAGGTGTCTTATTCGCTGGTCAAATCCTTGCCTATGCGGCGATGGATGCCGGCCGAGAGGTTACTTGGATTCCCTCTTATGGGCCCGAAATGCGCGGGGGAACGGCTAATTGCACGGTCATTATTTCGGATGAGGAAATTGGTTCCCCCTTGGTGTTAAACCCTACTGCTGTGATCGCCCTCAATTTGCCTTCTCTGGATAAGTATGAGTCGATGGTTAAGAAAGGGGGCGTACTGATTGTCAATTCGTCTTTGGTCAATCGGGGACCGAGCCGACAGGATATCGAGAACGTGTTTATACCGGTCAATGAGATCGCGGAAAGATTAGGCAATCGGCGTCTGTTAAATATGGTAGCGGTCGGGGCGTTATTGGCGAAATTACCTGTCTTGACGTTGGATCAAATCAAACAAGCTTTGGAAGACCACCTGCCTGAACGGCACAAAAAGTTCATGGAAGCAAATCTTTTGGCTTTGCAGGAAGGCGCCGACTTCGCACTGAAGGAAAACAAAGTCAAAGCCTAGGGAAGTTATGAGGCCCCAAGTTCCATAAGGAATTTGGGGTCCTTTCATCTGCTTCTTTATCGTTAGCGAGCCGATACCGAAAAGGGGAGTGAGGGGGATTCTTTTTTAAGTGGATTGGTCAAGTATAATTCAATTCATAGTAAGGAGCTGAAGTATGAAAATGACCATCCGAGTGATAAACTCTTCTGTGCTTGCCCTGTTTTTGTGCGCCTGCAGTATGGTGTTGCCTGAGCCAACCGCCACCCCAACGGCTACCTTGGAGCCCAGTCCAACCCCTCTGCCTACGGATACCCCGACTCCTCTACCCACTGAAACCCCAACTGAAGTTCCAACTAGTACACCGCTGCCAACCCTGCCGCCATTGCCTCCTTTGCCAACCGAAGCTCCACCGACTCCCACGGTGTTGGCGGGGACAAAGCCTATCGTTATTTATTTCATTCAAAAAGGTGCGGGGGGCAATGTGGCTTGCGGGGACACGCTGGTTTATTATTACACCGGCAAATATCGAACTGATGATGTCGAAGCGGACATCAAAACTGCTCTGCAAAACCTCTTTTTTTATAAGACAGCCGAATTTGGAGGGACGTATAACCCACTGTACAAATCCAAGCTGACGGTTGTGAGTGTGGACCTTACCGATGGAATAGTCGAAATTGAATTGAGTGGGGAGATCAAGTTGACGGACGATCCTTGTGATTCGAGCCGGATTTTTGCCATGTTGGTCGCTACCGTTCGGCAGTTCCCGGGAGTGGGAACACCGAAATTCAGCTTGAATGGAGTAGGGATCAAAAATTATCTACCCTAGGAGTCCGTTGCGTTCAAGGTGTAGGGCCAAGGCTGGAGCCATCCGCCCTTAATAAACGGGCTGAATTGGCAAGGATGCCCAAATCGGGCAGGGATTGAGCTGCCGCAGCGAGGGAGGGGGGAAGAATGCCCGCGGCCGCCAGAGCTATTCCGATGATATTGTAGAGCGCTGTGAAGGCTAAGTTCATGCGGACGACTTTCATGGTGCGATGGGACAGGCGGAGCAGCTCAGGAACAAGCCGCCAGTTTTCCTTCAAAAGAGCGATGTGGGCAGCTTCAATGGCTACATCGCTCCCTGCGGCTGCCATGGCGATACCGATATCGGCTTGGGCGAGAGCAGGGGCGTCATTTACTCCATCACCGATCATGATGACTCGTTTCTGGCGCGCTTGGAAGGACTTGACAATTTCGATCTTTTCCTCAGGTAAAAGGTTTGCGCGAAAGGGGATGTTCAATTGGCTGGCTAAAGCTCGAGCGGCACGGTCGTTGTCTCCTGTTAGCAACTCGATATGATCGATCCCTAAATGACGCAATTCTTGCAAAGCTTCAGCTACTTCGGGACGGAGTTTATCGCTTGCAGCAAGGATGCCGCATGGCTTGCCATCAATGGCGAGGAAGAGGATGGTTTTGCCCTCCTGCTCAAGCTCGGTCGCAAGGGCAAGGTTCTGGCTTGCCGGGATAAAACGACGGTTGCCGATCTCGATTTGGTGCCCATTAACACGGGCGCGCACGCCTAAACCCGGGAAGGACTCGAATTTTTGCACTTCAGGGATAGCAATTCCTTTTAGGCGAGCAGCTTCCAAAACCGCCTCTGCTAAAGGATGTTCTGAGTAGCGTTCGACCGCCGCAGCATAAGCCAATAACCGCTCAGGAGGCGTTCCATCCACGGGCACAATATCGGTGAGGTGGGGTTTCCCGAGCGTCAGCGTGCCGGTTTTATCAACGAGCAGGACGTTGGCTCGGGCGAGAGTCTCGATGTATTTTCCCCCCTTGATTAGAATGCCCCGTTTGGCGCTGACGCCAATGGTGGCTAGCATTGCAATTGGAGTGGCTAAGGCTATCGAACACGAACAAGCCACAACTAAAACGGCGGTTGCAGCGAGTAGATTACGACTGAATCCGAATGTCAAGGCAGCTATGCCGATCAGGATGGGAAGGTAATATCTGCTGAAACGATCAGCAAAACGCTGAACTTCGCCACGATTTGCTTCGGATTCGGCGACCAATTGGATAATCCGCCCAAAGGTTGTATCTTTCCCTACTCTTTGGGTCAGGATGCGTAGGCTGCCGCTCTTGACCAGCGTGGCGGCATGAACAGAACATCCTTCAAATGCTTCGAGAGGAATTGGCTCGCCGGTAATGGTGGATTGGTCAATAGCTGCTTGCCCAGAAAGGACGATCCCGTCAACAGGGATTCGCTCCCCTGGCTTGACGAGAACAATGTCGTTGGTTTGCACCTCGCTGATAGGGACTTCGATTTCCTCTGCTCCTCGTTCAATCCTGGCGGTCCGAGGCGCAAGGTTGACAAGAGCTTTTATCGCTTGACGTGCCTGCTGGGCAGTAAAACTTTCGATGAATGAACCAACATACATAAACAAGACCACAATAGCGGCCGCAATCCATTCTTGGACGATGAGGGCAGCGATTGCACCGAGGGTCATTAAGCTATGCGAGGTAATTTGTCTTTGCAATGCGGCGTTAAGCACATTTCGGAAAACGGGTAACCCGGCTAAGACGACCATACTTACCCCAAGCGGGGCGGGAATAAGGTCGTTTAACCGATCAAAGAGGCCAAGCCCCTCACCGACAAGCACAATTAAAAACACAACGATAAATACAACGCCGAAAAGGCTACCTAGACGGCGGTTAAATCTCTGGGTTGATGAATTAGGAAGGTTCGGGGGTACCCGGTAGCCGGCGCGTTCTACCGCCTGGCGGATTTTTGGCAAGGACACCAGATTTGGATCTAGGGTCACAATTGCTTTTTCGGCTGCCAGCAAGACCTCTACACCTGCCACGCCAGATAAGCTTGCAATTGCCTGCTGGACATGACGCGTGCAATCTGCGCAGTCCATCCCTTGGATTGGAATTTCAACGGTTTGATATTTTGTCTCAAGCGAACTCATGCATCATTGGGTGAAAGAATACAAAATGGATTAAGTCAATCCAAATTATACATGATTCAGTAGAGATGAATTGAAGCAACATCCCACGAAACCGCCGAAAAACAGTAGAGCGGAACAAGTCCGCTCTACTGTTCAGACAAGGGAGTGATTTAGAAGAAATTACTTATCCTCAGCGATTTGGACGCCCTGATGTTTTAGGGCAGCATGGGCTGCGGCCAGGCGGGCGACCGGCACGCGGAAAGGCGAGCAGGAGACATAGTTGTTGCCTACAATGTGGCAAAATTCGATTGAGTTAGGATCTCCACCATGCTCGCCGCAGATACCCACTTCGAGATCGGGACGTGTGGCGCGGCCTTCTTCGATGCACATCTTCATCAAGCGCCCAACCCCTTCGCGATCAAGGGTTTGGAACGGATTCTTGGGCAAAATCCCCTCCTCGACATACTTCACAAGGAAGTTGCGCTCAGCATCATCGCGGCTGTACCCAAAGGTCATTTGCGTCAAGTCGTTGGTGCCGAAGGAGAAGAACTGAGCCAGCTTGGCGATCTCGCCCGCCGTGATAGCTGCGCGGGGGATTTCGATCATGGTGCCAAACTTGTACTCGAAGGTAATCCCTTTCTCGTCCATGACCTGTTTTGCAATGCGCTCAAGTCTGGGTTGAATCCATTCCAATTCTTTGACAGTGCCGGTGAGAGGGATCATGACTTCGGGTTTGACCACTACGCCCTTCTTCGCCATATTTGCGGCCGCTTCAAAAATAGCCCGCACCTGCATCTCAACGATTTCAGGCATGTAGATGCTCAAGCGGACACCCCGCAGACCCATCATGGGGTTGCTCTCGTGCATCGCTTTAACGCTGGCGAGCAGTTTTTCTTTCTCGGCAAGACCCTCGGTTTCTCCTTTGACGCGCATGGTGATCACTTCTTCCAGCAGGCTCTCTTCGGAGGGTAAGAATTCGTGCAAGGGTGGGTCGATCAGGCGGATGATAACCGGATAACCGTCCATTGCTTCAAACAACCCCTCGAAGTCCGAGCGTTGGGCAGGAAGCAACTCATCAAGGGCGGCTTTGCGTTCTTCGGAGGTCTCAGCCAAGATCATGCGTTGAACGATGGGAAGGCGTTCGGGTTCAAAGAACATGTGCTCGGTGCGGCATAGGCCGATACCGACTGCACCATACTGGCGTGCCCGGCGGGCATCTTTTGGGTAATCGGCGTTTGTCCAAACTTGCAAGCCTGTTGTTGGCCATCCTGCGGGACCTTTTCGAATACCGGGAGTAGCACAAATTTCATCCGCCCACTTGAGCAAAGTAAGCAGATCGGTTTGTTCCTCGAGGCTTGGTGTGCTGGTAGGAATTTGACCGACAAAAACTTCGCCCGTCGTTCCGTCAACCGAGATCCAGTCTCCTTCTTCGACGCGCACACCACCTGCTTCCATGAACCGCTTTTCGAGGTTGATCCGAATTGAGGCTGCTCCGACAACGCAGGGGACGCCAAATTGTCGGGCAACCACCGCAGCGTGAGAAGTGGCTCCACCTTCACTGGTCAGAATACCTTTGGCAGCCAACATACCGTGGACATCGTCTGGCTTGGTGAAAGGACGCACCATGATGACATCTTGTCCTTCTTCCTTCGCTTTTTGTTCGGCGGTATCGGCATCAAAATAGACGCGGCCA
>CAKZNJ010000264.1 GCA_937129505.1 uncultured Anaerolineae bacterium
GTGGGTTCAAATCGTCTCGGACATTACGGGGCGAAAGTTGGAATGCGTTGCCGAGCCGCAACAAACAACGGCATTAGGAGCTGCGCATTTGGCGATGGTGGGGTTGAAATTGCTGCCATCAATTGAAGCGGTCAAGCAGTTGGTACGAGTCACCCATACCGTCAAGCCTCAGGAGGTAAACCGCCCTATCTATGACGAGTTATATTCTGTCTTCAAGCACATCTATCCCCAACTCAAGGGTATTTATCATCGTCTTAATCACTAAAAAGGGCAGAAAACACCCTGTCAGCGAGCTGTAGCGTAGGGGGTTAGCTTGTTCCAACCGCTCCCGACTTTCTCTGCTCTATAGAAAGAGGGGATTGTTATTTGATTGTATGCTTTGCTATATCAGCAAAGCCACGGTTGGCTAATAAACAAGGGAATAGAGCTCTCTCGAACAGTGGTGCTGAATAGATAGAATAGTTGGAACTTACGCAGCCCGTATCTGGCGCACTTTCTGCATGAACGCCCGCACGCGTTCGACGTCCACTTCGTTCCAAATGTAACCTTCCCGCTTGAAGGTTGTCCCCACGATTGCCCCATCGGCGATTCGGAGTTGCTGCTCGATATTTTCTATGCGCACGCCGGTATTGGCAAAGACAGGGGTATCTGTCACCGCTTCTTTGACCCGTTGCAGGATGGTGGTAGAGGTCTCCTGTCCGGCGGTCAGGCCGGAGACCAGCAATGCGTCTGGTTGGCAGTTAAAGAGAGTTGAACGGGCAATGTCGGCGATGTCCCGTCCACCTAAATAGCCCGCCGCTTCGGGAACGATATTGAAGAGCAGCTTAATGTCCTTTCCGCCAAGCCGATGCAGATGACGTACCGTTGCCCCAGCGTTGGTATTCCACAAGCCGAAATCTGATCCATAGACGCCGCTAAAGATCTCGCGGATGAATTTCGCGCCGGTTGCGACAGCGAGATCGATCGAGGCTTCAGCATCCCAGAGGACATTAACCCCAAATGGGACGCGGATTTGGCTGCGCAGTTCGCCGATGACCCGCGCCATTGCTACCGCAGTGATGCGCTCGGTCTGGGTGAGGTAAGGCACGCTCGCTTCATTGGAAAACATTACGGCGTCTACACCGCCGTCTTGAAGTGCCTGTAAGTCGGCTGCAGCGCGCTCGATAACAAAATCCATTCCTTTTTGAGTGTCATATCGGGGGTCGCCGGGCAGGGCGATCAGGTGGCACATAGCAATAATCGGTTTTGGAGTGCCAAAAAGGTCTTCAAGCCAGGACATAGGGAACTCCTGAATAGAGGAAAAGTTTAGGTTGTATGCGTTGGTTTATGATTGTATTTTATAGAAAGAATGTTCAATTGTCAATAAGCAAACGAATTATTGTTAGAAAATCCTGAAAAAGATTAACGATCGCTTGACAAACAAACAAGAATATTATAATATATAAACAATTCCAAACATAACGGAAAAAGAAAATGAGCGGCTACCTATCCGAAGAGCGCCATCAGATAATTCTAGAGACGTTGGAGGCGCGCGGTTCGATCACGGTCAATGAGATGGTAGAACGTTTCGGGGTTTCTGAGATGACCATCCGCCGCGATTTGGATGCACTTGAGCGCAAGGGGTTGCTCCGCCGTGTCCATGGAGGAGCAGTGTTAGATCGCGGCCGCAGCTATGAACCCCCTTTTGTCGCACGGGCAGTTGAAAACCTGAATGCGAAACAGCAGATTGCCAAGGCAGCGGTAGGGTTGATCGAAAACGGTGATAGCATCATATTAGATGTGGGGACGACCACCTTAGAAATTGCCCGTCAATTAGTCGATAAACAGAACTTAACTGTCATCACCCCCTGTTTGCAAATCGCCACTGTCTTAGCTGAAAATCCCAACATCCGCCTGATCTTGACCGGCGGCATTGTGCGTCCGATAGAATTATCCATGGTGGGTCATCTGGCAGAGAGAGCTTTGCGCGATTTCTATGTCGATAAGCTCTTTCTTGGCGCAGCGGGAGTGGATTTAGAAGCCGGCTTGACCGAATACAACCTTGAGGATACCCTAGTCAAGCAAGTCATGATTAAGAATGC
>CAKZNJ010000265.1 GCA_937129505.1 uncultured Anaerolineae bacterium
CGCCCCACCGGCGTTAGCCATAAATACGGCTAGTAATTGACCACTGAGGATAATCCCAGCGCAGAAGCCTGCTAACGCCTCAACGCCTAGCATCAATCCCAAGGCAAGGGGCGTAAAGACCGAAATCACTGCTAAGGGAATCAATTCTTTTTGGGCAGCTTGGGTTGAGATCCCTACCACGCGGGCGTAATCGGGTTTGACCTTACCTTCCATAATGCCGGGAATCTTGAATTGACGACGGACCTCAAGGACAATCAAACTGGCTGCACGGCTAACGGCTTTCAGAGACAAAGAGCTAAAGAGCCATGGTAAGGCACCGCCTAATAACAAGCCGATAAAAACGCTGACTTCGGAAACCCGAATGCCCGTGTCACTAAGCAATAATGGGAATGGGATCGGTTGACCAGCCGCACGAGCAGCTTGATTTGCGGCTTCTTGAACACGTCCCACATCGATAAAGAAAGAGGCAAATAGACTAACAGCAGCAATGACCGCTGAAGCTATCGCAATCCCCTTGGTTATCGCTTTGGTTGTGTTACCAACTGCATCGAGATCTGCCATGATTTGACGGGCTTTTTTGGTCTCCTCATCGTCCAAATCATGCCAGGACATCTCGCCAATACCGTTGGCGTTGTCTGAAATTGGGCCGTATGAGTCCATTGCGACATTATTGCCTGTATGGCTGAGCATGCCTATGCCGATCATGGAAACTGCATAAAGTACGTATGCTGCACCATCGCCGCTATAGAGTAAGAGGGCAAAGATAAAACTGATCACAATAACAACGAGAGCCCAAACACTCGATTCCATGCCTACCGATAAACCAGAAAGAATCGTTGTTGCAGGGCCGGCATTTGTAGAATCGACAATTTCTTTTACGGGAGCTCGCTTGGTTGAGGTGAAGTATGAGGTTAAGGGGTTGAAAGCAACGGCTAAACCTACGCCGATTGTGGTTAGCATTGCCATCCGCCAATCATGAGCGTAAAAGATTGCCAACAAGAATGCCCAAATAATCGTGTTGGCGCTTGAGACTTCATAAGAGCGGAACATGGCTTCTTCTGCGTCCTCTGCATGAAGGAAGCCAAATAAGCCTTTTTTCGGGATCTTTTGCCAGATCGGTACGGCAAAAGTACCAAGGATGGATGAGATCACACCGATTGCCCGGATCGCTAAGGGATAAACGATCCACATTAAGTCACCTGTTGCAGCAACCAGAGCTAAACCAAGGATTAATGCGGAAACAATGGTGACTTCATAAGATTCAAAGATATCGGCAGCCATGCCAGCACAGTCTCCAACATTGTCGCCGACAAGGTCGGCAACTACCGCCGCGTTTCGGGGGTCATCTTCGGGAATATCCTTTTCGACTTTACCGACCAAATCTGCACCGACATCCGCAGCTTTGGTGTAAATGCCTCCTCCGACGCGCATAAAGAGGGCAATCAAGGTGCCACCAAAACCAAATCCTAATAATGCGTCCGGTGCTGCCTTGCCAAACACAACAAATATAAGTGTTCCCCCTAGTAAGCCTAAGCCATCTGTTAACATGCCTGTAATCGTGCCGGCGTAGTAGGCAATGGTTAGGGCTTCGTTTAGGCTACGCCGCGAAGCAGAAGCTGCTCGTACGCTAGCTTGAATCGCCATTCTCATTCCTAATTGACCTACCAAAAGGGAAAAAGTCGCCCCCATGATGAAGGCGATGGTCCGCCCAACCGCAATGGCGATTTGTGCTTGATCACCGAATTCCTCAGCCGCCTCGGGCGTTGGTGGAACGATATAGACACTAAGAAATAGCGCAATGGTTAGCAGGGCAATCAAGGGAAGTATGGTTTTTAACTGACGGTTTAGATAACTATCCGCACCGACACGGATGGCTTCCCATACTTCTTGCATCAATGGTGAACCCTTGTCTTTGTTTAGCACATTCCCGCGCAACAGCCAAGCGTAGATTAGGCTGATAAAAGCGGTGACAAGGACTCCGATGACAACGATTTGCTCGAAGGGATCTAAGCCATGACGACTACCCAACCAGAGAATATCCATTCTCTCGCCTCCGCATGAGAAGATGTTCGTATCGCCTA
>CAKZNJ010000266.1 GCA_937129505.1 uncultured Anaerolineae bacterium
ACAAGGGAGGCTGCCCGCCATGTCGGTCGACACATCGCACAAGTTCGTCACGCTCGTCCGGCTGGGGTATGCCGCGCGCGGCCTCACTTACATCCTGCTCGGCTATCTCGCGCTGAACACCGCGGGCCAGGCTCGCGAAGGCGCGACGGGCGTCTACGATTATCTGCGCGATCAAATCTCTGCTCTTCTTCATCTGGCGGATCTAGATTTCACCAGCGCGATTGCCGTTTGGAGTGATATTGCCATCACGCTCGCCATCCGAGTTGGTGCAGCTTTCCTTATTCTTGCATTTGCCGATTACGCCTATCAACGCTGGTCTTACCGACGCTCTTTAATGATGTCGAAGGAAGAAGTCAAGGAGGAGATGAAACGCAGTGAAGGCGATCCGATGATCAAGAACCGCATCCGCGGACAGATGAGGAGAATGTTACGCGCGATCATGATGGCAAACGTGCCCAAAGCCGATGTTGTCATCACCAACCCCACCCACCTTGCTGTAGCCATTCGTTATGACCCTGAAACGATGAATGCACCGGTAGTGGTCGCCAAGGGGGCTTATTTGATCGCCCAGAGGATTGTCCAAATTGCGATTGCCAACCATATTCCCGTGGTGCAGAATATTCCCCTGGCGCGCGCCCTCTATAAAACGGTTGAGATTGACCAAGAAATTCCTCCAGAACTGTACGTTGCAATGGCTGAAGTTCTTGCCCATGTCTATGCTTTACGCCAAAAGGTGCCTGCCGCCGTAGCACCCTAAGAAGAGGTGAAAGGAGACCATGACCGTAACGACGAACTCACTTCCTAATAGCCAATGGCTAAACCTCCTGCGCTCGAAGGACATTGTCCTGGCTCTGGCAGTTATTCTGATTATTGGGCTGATGCTTGTCCCCCTGCCTCCTCTTGCCATGGACTTTCTGATTGTGTTCAACCTCGCCATTTCAATTGGGGTGATGCTGCTTTCGATGTATATTGCCCGTCCGATGGACTTTTCAGTTTTTCCCTCGGTCTTATTATTAGTCACTTTATTCCGCTTAGGGCTGAACATTGCTGCCAGCCGTTTGATCCTTATTCAAGGAGAAGCTGGCAAGGTCATTAGCACTTTCGGGTCATTGATTTTGGGTGGTAACTATGTAGTCGGTGTGGTTGTCTTCCTCATGCTGATGATCATCCAATTTGTGGTGATCACCAACGGCGCAGGTAGAGTAGCCGAGGTGGCTGCCCGCTTCACCCTCGATGCCATGCCCGGCAAGCAACTTTCTATCGATGCAGAGCTAAATGCTGGCTTAATCGACGAAAGCCAAGCTCGAGCTCGGCGCCGCGAAATCGAAATCGAAGCTGATTTTTATGGAGCGATGGACGGTGCCAGTAAATTTGTGCGCGGTGATGCCATCGCCGCTGTTATTGTCATGATTGTTAACATCATCGGCGGTTTCGTGATCGGCATTGTTCAACGCCAGCTTACGTTCTTAGATTCTTTACAAACCTATACACTGCTGACCGTTGGCGCAGGGCTGGCGGTGCAAATCCCCGCTCTAATCGTCTCCTCGGCATCCGGCTTGATTGTCACCCGCACCACCAGCGATCTGTCCCTAGGCTCGGATATGATCGGGCAGCTCTCCAACTTTAGCGCCTTAGGGATTGGCACGCTGATCATAGCCATCATCGGTCTCATCCCCGGCTTGCCAAAACTGCCCTTCATTCTGGTTGCAGCGGGCTTTGGCGCTGCTGCCTATGCGGTTTGGAACTTCCAACAGAAGCAAGTCGAGCAACCGCCTGAGGAAGTGATCGCCGCAGAACCCGAAACACCCCAAGACATGATGGAAATGGTCGTTGCCGATCCGTTGGAAATCGAGATCGGTTACGGGCTTATTCCGCTTATTGATGACAGTCAACCCGACAATCTCCTGCGGCGTATCACTGGCATCCGGCGCCAGTTAATGAACGAACTAGGCTTTGTTTTACCCATCGTGCGAGTGCGAGATAACCTACGCCTTTCTCCTCAGGAATACCGCATCAAGATCCGCCGCGAAGAGGTTGTGCGCGGAGAATTAATGATTGACCGTTATCTTGCTATCCCTGGCAGCGAGACCGAAGAGAAAATCCACGGCATTCCAACAACCGAGCCAGCATTTGGTTTACCCGCCATCTGGATCGGCGATGCGGAAAAAGGTCGCGCGGAGTTGCTCGGTTACACGGTTGTCACCCCGCTATCTGTCCTGAGCACGCACCTAACAGAAGTCGTTCGCAACCATGCCGCCGATTTGCTCAACCGCCAAATGGTGCAAGAGATGATCGACCAACTGAGAACGCGAACTCCAGCCATGGTCGAAGGGGTGATACCCGAACAAATCACTTTAGGGGAATTACAGGCGGTCTTACGGAATTTACTCAAAGAACGCATCCCCATCCGCGACTTGGGTGGCATCCTCGAAGTAATCGCCGACAACGCCTCGGTCACCCGCAACCCCTTCATCCTTGCGGAAGCAGTACGTCAATCCATGTCTCGGACTATCACCAACCTCTATAGAGAGGAGGATGGTTATCTTCATGTATTCACCTTGTCGCCTCAATTAGAAAACTTGTTGAGAGAGAATCTGACTTCCACCGAAAGCGGTATTGGCTTTGCAATTGACGCTCAAACCGCCCAGCAGATTCTGCTGCGGACGGGCGAGCAAATGGAAAAACTAGCTCAGCTTGGACATTATCCCATCTTGCTCTGCCCGCGAGAGATTCGCCTCGCATTTCGCAAATTGATCGAACAATCGCTACCCAATTTGGTTGTGCTGGCTTTTTCCGAAGTCAGCCCCGGCACAAAAGTTAAGTCGCATGGAATGGTCATGGAAGTCTAAGGTATGGAACCGAAAACTTTTACAGCCCCTACAACCCAAGAAGCCCTCGAGCTAGTTCAAAACGAACTAGGACCGGAGGCAGTCATCCTTTCAGTCCGCCAGGTGCCCAGTGGTCAGGCTTGGGAGGTCTGGAAACAGCCCTATGTAGAAGTTCTTGCGATCCCGGCCAGCCCAAAACCCATCTCTTCAAAAGCGCCGACGAAGCGAGCGGATCCTTCAACTCAGCAAGCCCAAAAGAGTGCGCTCCATCTTGCTCTAAATAATCTGCTTAGCCAAAAACAAACCCAGAACAGCCCTGCGGAGATTGACCCGCGCACCTATCTCGCTCAACTGGCTGAGAAATTAGCCCGTCAACAAGTGGAGCAAACTCCTCCCCCTTCGCCCGCCCCTGCGCCTGCAAAGCAAAAAGCAGAGGTCTCCATTCCTCCCGCCTTGATCCAAGCCCGCCAAGCGTTGACAGAGCAAGGTTTAGACTCTGAAATGATCAGGGATTTACTGCGTCGTGCCTCTGAAAGCCTAAACCCAAAGGTGTTCTACGACGAGAGTCGCCTGCGCCAAGCCCTCGGCAAACAACTCGAAACCTATTTACGCATTCTGCGCATCGAGCGTTGGCAAGCCGGCAAGGCGCGCACAGCTCGTGTTCTCTTTGTTATCGGGCAAAGCGGCGCAGGAAAAACGAGCTTTTGCGCCAAATTAACCGCTCACCTCCAACAATCCGAAGGGCGGCATGTTGCGTGGGTGTGTGCAGACACCATCCGCACCGGCGCAATTGCTCAGACCCGCGCCTATGCAGAAGTTTTAGGTATCGAACCTCATTTTGCCTATACGGCAAGCGATCTACACCAAATTCTGTCTGAGCTGGAAAAGGCAGACTTGATTCTGGTGGATACCCCTGCCAGAAACCCGTACAATTCTCAGGAAATTATTGAATTAGGCGAGCTTCTAACCGTCGCCCCTCAAAAGGTCACCTTTTTAGTCTTGCCAGCTTCAGCGAAGGAGGCTGATCTTCAGCAAGCTGTAGCAGCGTTCAGCCCCTTGGGGATCAATGCCTTTGTCTTTAGCAAGCTAGATGAAACCCGTCAGTATGGCAGCCTTTTCAATATCGTTTGGAAAAGCAAGATCCCGATTGCCTATCTGTGTGATGGCAACCAAATCCTAGATCACCTGCACCCTGCTGAGGCAAGTTATTTATCCAATCTCATCTTGAGTAAGAGTTCATAAAGATGGCAAAAAACGAAGCAAAATCGAAGTCCAACAAAAAAGCTGAACAACCTAAGGGCTCTTCAACTTCACCGTCAACCAAAAAGAAGAACCCGCCGTTGCCTTATCTCTTGGATTTTTCATTTTCCTTGGCTGGTCTAATCATCCTCTTGGTTGGGGTGGTGACTTATGTCCTCTCTTTGCTGAATGGTGTGTCGGTTGTTATGGCGGCTTTGCGAGGCTGTGTTGCTGTTTTCGCGCTAGGGGCTGTTTTTTGGTTGCTTAATTACTTTCTCGCCAATCAGGTCATCCAAACTGCCAGCAAGGACTTGAAAACAGTCCGGGCAGAGCTGGAAAAAGGAGAGAGCACGCGTGAAGTTCACGCCTAAATAAGCTAGCCTATGGACACGCGCAAAGACGACGCTGAATTGATCAATCATTTCCTTAAAACCCGCGATCCGCAAACGCGCGAGGAGATTATCTTGCGTTATATCCCCTTGGTACATTTTGTGTTAGGAAGGCTAGGCATTTCCCAAGCCATTGGGGCCGATTACGAAGATGCAGCTAGCCAAGGCATTCTCGGGCTGATTGAAGCGGTTGATCGATATGACGCTTCGCACGGCACGCAATTCAGCACCTACGCAATTCTGCGCATTCGCGGTAAGGTGATCGATCAGCTTCGCTCTCACGATTGGCTATCCCGAGGGGCGCGCCAACGCGCCCGCCAATTGCAAGGAGCCATTGATAGCTTTTGGGAAAAACATCAACGCTCTCCAACTGATGAAGAACTAGCTGCCACCTTACAATGGGACGAGGAAGGACTGCGCCGCGCATTTATGGATAGCAGTCATATCTTGCTCTCCTTGGATACGATTGTCACCTCGGAAGGAGAGGAAACCATCTCATTTCATGAAATTGTGGCAGACGAAGAACAAGAAAACCCTGACGCATTGGTTGAAAATGAGGAATTAAAGCAAATCCTTATGCAGATTATTCATTCCCTGCCTGAGCGCGAGCAGCTTGTTCTTTCATTGTACTACTACGAACATTTGACATTCAAAGAAATCGGAATGGTGCTAGATGTGTCTGAATCGCGTGTTTGTCAACTACACGCCAAAGCGATCCTTTCTCTGCGCTCAAAACTGAAAAGAGCAATTTTAAAAGCAGATCATCTTCTCCAACAGGAACATCCCATACGACCTACCTCGATTAACCGATCGACAGCTAAAACAGATGCGGGAGGGTTAACGCGATGAATAACGTTTCCTCTGTTTTATTGAGCGATACCCTAAAACTAATCCAACTTGCCCGCGAAACAGCGCGCATTCAAGGACAACCTGAGCAAGCGGAAAAGCTCAAACCAGTCGTTGATCAACTCAAAACCCTTGCCGAAGGTTCAAACCGAACCAACGCAATGACGAACACTACAAAGACACCGCCGCCGAGCGCGCCGGCTAGCGGTAGCATTCTTGCGCAAGACGACTTCAAAACCTTGCTCGCCGCAGTTCAAAAGCATCAGAATCAACCGCCGCAGAGCGTCTCCCCTGCTGCCTTACGCCCCACAAGTAGTTTAGAGCGCAATCAGATCGTCGTCTCTATGGCAAGTGGAGGGATGAACGCGCTAGAGATTGCCCGTCAAATGGGGATGACCATTGACGAGGTGAATCTGGTCATTCGGCTGCATCAAAAATCTACCGAAAGTCGAAAGGAGGTCTCAGAATGATCAAAGGGCTCTATGCGGCTGCCTCGGCTATGCTCGCTAATCTCTATCGCCAAGGTTTATTAGCTCATAACATCGCCAATGTGGATACACCCGGCTTCAAGCAAGTTCTAACCAGCTTGGACGAGTTCAAGGAAACTGCTATGATTTATCCACCTGGTCCTACCGCTGGCTGGGCTAACCTGAGCTGGATTGGCAACTTTGGTCTAGGCGTTCAAACGGCATCCGAGATTACCGACTTTCTGCAAGGCGGGCTTCGTCACACCGGCCACGCTTTTGATTTTGCCATTCAAGGAGCGGGTTTTTTCAGGGTGCAGACGCCCGATGGCGAACGCTATACCCGCGACGGGCGTTTCTATCGCGATGTTGATGGCAACCTGGTCACGGTAGATGGTTATCAGGTATTAGACGAAGGCGGTCAACCGATCAATTTGCCAGAAGGTGAATTATCGATCAGCCCTGCGGGTGTCATTATGGTCAATGGTCAAACCATCGCCCGATTGGGGCTAGCAGCTTTCGAAGACCCCAGCGTTGAGCTCACGCGCGATGGTTCAAATTATTTCGCAGCCGAAGGCGGACCTACGAGCGATGCGGTGGGCACAGTTGTTCAAGGATACCTCGAAATGTCCAATGCCAATCCCGCTCAACTGATGACTCAAATGATTGCTGTGGCTCGGGCGTACGAAGCAGCCCAAAAAATGGTTCAAACACAGGATGAATTGCTCGGCAAAGCGATCAGCTCGCTGGGCACTTTTTAATAAGGTGAAAGGAGCTTTATGACTCTCTCAATCCATCAAATTCTACATATTAGCCGCAGCGGAATGATGAGCCGCTTGCTTGACCTGGATGTGGTCAGCCATAATTTGGCAAATATCAATACCCATGGATTTAAGGCGAGCCGCTCTAACTTTCAAGAAATGTTTTACCAACGCCTCTATAGCGGTGTGCAACTGCGAACCACCCAGCGGTTTATGGACCAAGGGGCATTCAAAATCACTTCGCGGGAACTCGATCTAGCTATCAACGGACAAGGTTTCTTCGGCGTTACCCTGCCCGACGGCCGCACAGCGTATACCCGCGATGGGGAATTTACTCTGGACTCAGAGCGCCGGGTAGTGAATGGCAACGGATTTCCTCTTGTATGGGATGGTTCCATCCCAGAAGATGCACAAGAAATTAATGTCCAACCAGATGGTACAGTGTTGGTGTTGCAAAATGGCGTCTGGAATCAAGTGGGGACGATTCCCCTAGCCCGCTTTCCTAACCCAAATGGCTTAGAAAGTTATGGAAACAATTTATGGCTCGAAACGGAGGTATCAGGGGCAGCGACCATCGGTACTGCCGCGAACGAGGGATTTGGCGAGATCCGCAATCACGTGTTGGAAATGTCCAATGTGAATATCGCCAATGAATTGACGCAGATGATCCTGCTGCAGCGATCGTTTAGCCTATCTCAACGCACCTTTCAACAGACAGACACGATGCTAGAACAAGCCATCCAAATGCGCAGGATTTAAGTTTTGGGATCATTTGCCGATAACAGGTTAGGGTAAAAATGCCCTACTGTCGTCAGCCTAACCTGTACTGTCGGTAAAGGAGAAAAACCATGAAAGTTGAGCATTCTCAAAACAATCGCATCGTTCAGAAGCAAACCGAAAATTCGGCTGCGGTTGAACGTCAACAAAGAACGCAGGAAAACGAACGAGCCGAACGCTTGACTAACCGCGATCAAGCTTCGCTCTCCGAGCGCGCTCGTCTGCTCTCCAAAGCCCGTCTCAACTTACAGGAAGTTTCGGACGTGCGCACGGAACGTGTAGCTGCCTTGCGGGAGCAAATTCAAGCCGGAACGTATCAGATTCCGGTTGAACAACTGGCTTCGATATTTGTCAAAGGTTTACGCACTTAAGAATCCGTTCCCCAGACAGGAAAGGCTTGACGACACATGAATGATGTTCTCTCCCTCGCCACATCTCTTGAAGATTTACTCGTCCAAGAATTTCGTGCCTGCCAATCCTTGCATCAATTGACCCAAGAGGAACGCCAGGCATTATCGAAGAATGATCTTTCGAGGTTAGAAGTTATCCTAGAGCAAAAAGAAGTTGTCTTGGATGAGCTTGGGCAAATCGAAGACCGGCGCCGTATGGTGACACAAAACCTGGGCGATCAGATTGGCTTGCAGCACACCAACCCCACCATCACGGCAATCTGCCAGAGGCTAAACAGTGAAGTAGGTCATCGAATCAAACATCTCAAAGACGGCATCTCGGCACTCGCTGAAGAAGTCAAAATTATGACCAGCGGAAATCATGCCCTAGCCATGATAGCTCTAGAACGGGTAGACGCCTTACAAACCATTTTGATCGATTCGTTACGACCTTCTCTCACCTATGACCGCCCTGGCACAAAAGCCTCCACCCATTTTGACTTGGTCTGGGATGTCGATCAGCGAGCGTAGGTAGGAGGGAAACATGTCCAATATCCTTTACGGCTTAAATATTGCGCTCAAGGCGATGCTGAGCCAGCAGATCGCCATCCAAGTCACCGAACATAATGTTGCCAATGCCACCACACGGGGCTATCGCCGCCAAGAAGCGATGATGAGCGCTGACTTGCCGCACATTTTCCCCTCGCTGCGCGCCAATGTTGTCCCTGGTCAGTTGGGTATGGGGGTTGTGGTCAATCGCATTCGGCAATACAACCTTGAGTTTTTTGACGATCGCTATCGGCGTGCCCTCAGCGAAAGTCAAGGGTGGCAAATGCAAGCTAGCGTACTCCGCCAAGTTGAAGCAACTTTGGCTGAGACCGGTGAGGATGGGTTGATCGCAAAACTAGATGCCTTCTGGACCGGTTGGCAAGCCTTGAGCAACGACCCAACCAATATGGCCTTGCGCTCCGACCTGCTGGAGCGCGGCACAGCCCTCACCAATGCGCTCAACTGGCGCGCTCAATCCCTGGTTCGCATTCAACAAGATCAAAATTCCCTGATCTTGCAACGCGTCAACGAAATCAACACCATCGCTTCAAAAATCGCTTCCCTCAATGTGGAAATTGTCGCAGTCAAATCGGCAGGGAGTGCCCCAAATGACCTGATGGATCAACGAGACCAATTGATCAATCGCTTGGCAGAGTTGAGCGGTGCAACGGCTGCCATCCAAGAAAATGGGGAAGCTTTAGTCTCCATTGGTGGTCATGCTCTGGTCATTGGAGCCACAACCTTCAAGCTAGCAACAACCAGCGGCAATCTTGCATCGATTTATTGGGAGGCGGATGGTAATCCTTTCAGCCCTAGGCGGGGAGAATTAGCTGGATTGCTTCAGGCAAGGGACGTTATTATCCCCAGAATCCTCAGCGGTCTAGATAGGTTAGCCCAAAATTTGGTGACGCAGGTCAATTCACTGCACAGCACCGGATATGCATTAGATGGTTCGACCACAAACTTGAATTTTTTCGATCCGACCGGCTCAACAGCTCTAAGCATTCAGCTCTCCTCAGACGTTGCCAATCAACCCCAGCGCATTGCCGCCGCCCAACAGAGCGCTGCCCCGGCGGATGGCAACAACGCCGTCGCCCTCGCCAACTTGAGAGAGCTGCTGGTCATGAATGGTGCTACAGAGACCTTTAATCAATACTATACCCGACAAGTTACTGAGTTAGGGATCGACATCCAACGCGCCGAGGCTCTAGCCCGTGATCGCCGAGATGTGGCCCAATCTTTGGACTCTTTGAGAGAAGCGGTTGTCGGAGTAAACCTAGATGAAGAAGCTGCTAACTTGATTAAGTATCAACGGGCTTTTCAAGCTGCCACTCGGCTGGTAACGGTCATGGATGAAATGCTGGATAAGATTATCAACGGCATGGGAATAGTAGGACGGTAGTATGAAGGTAAGGAACGGAGGCCAAACATGCGCATCACCCAAAGAATGATGACCGATCGGGCAATTCAGTACATGGACGAAAATTTACAACGCTTGTATAAACTCCAAGAAAAGGTTGCCTCAGGAAAAGAGTTTCAACGCCCATCTGATAATCCCAGCGGTGTCGCCAGCGCCTTAAACCTTCGTTCCGTCTTGAGGATGAATAACGCCTATTTGGACAGTGCCGCAAATGCGGAAAGCTGGATGTCGGCGACTGATTTTGCCCTCATCCAAACCACACAATTGGCAAGTCGAGCGTTAAACCTAACCCGCCAAGGCATCTCGGACACAATGGGTGACGAACAACGGATGACCTTAGCGGCCGAAGTAAATATGATTCTTCAGCAAGTATTGAGCGTTGCGAACACAAACCATCAAGGGAATTACATCTTTGCCGGATTCAAAACGGTGAATCCCCCTTTTGCTCTGACCGACAGCAATAGTGATGGCTATCTCGACACAGTCGTTCGCAACGGAGACAATGGCGTGATCAATCGCCTGATTGCACCAAGCCTAACCGTCGTTCAAAATATAAGCGGTTACGATCTATTCAATGACTTACTGGTGGCTATTATTAATGCGCGGGACGCTCTGATGAACAATGGAGACCCAAACCAACTCACGCAGCTCCAAAACGCCATCGCTGCTTTGGATAGCCAAATTAACAACGTAAACGAATCCCTTACCACCAATGGAGCGCGTCAACGCGAAGTGCGCCTCACCAAAGATCGCCTTGAGAAAGCTCAAATCGAACTAAAAAGCCTGCTCTCTCAGAAAGAAGATGTGAATATGACCGAAGCAATCTCTTACCTCCAACACCAACAGAGCGTCTACCAAACAGTGCTGGAAGTTGGCAAACGCGCCATCTCAGCTCTTAGCCTATTCGATCTGCTTGGCTAAAGGAGATAGATATGTTGGTCTTGACGCGCAAAGCAGATGAGAGTCTAGTCATCGGCGATCAAATCACCCTTACCATTCTGGCGATCGAAGGTGATCGGGTGAAGATAGGCATTCAGGCACCGCGTGAAATAGCTGTCCACCGTAAGGAAGTGTGGGATGCCATCCATGATCAAAACCGCTTGGCTGAAATCTTAGCCCAAGATGGACACGGTGAACATTTCGAACAACTACGCCAATTCCTCGTTGACGAGCTCAAAGAGTAGAAAATCGCAAGACGAATGGGTATTGTGGGGTGATTAGGGGTTTTTCCTACATCCTCCCTTGTAACCGATAGATGTAAGCCAAGACCTCAGCCACCAAGGGGTACAACTCAGGCGGAATTGCTTGTCCAATATCGACTTTAGAAAGCGCTTCAGCTAATATCGGGTCTTCTCGAATGGGAATTCCGTTCGCTTTCGCAATGGCGATAATTTGTTCGGCAATGAAGCCTTCTCCAGAGGCCAAGACCTTAGGAGCTTCATCGTGCTCAGGGTCATAACCTAAAGCGGTTGCTTTGGGGCGGCGTTGGTTTAGGTAGCCGGTATTGCGCAAATAAACCCGCTTATCCATCCCTTACGCTCCAACTTGCACCTCGCTCATACCTGCCCATAAATCTGTCGCCAGCGTTGAAGGTTGAAAGGGTTCACCCAGTTCACACCGTGAGGCATGAATTTGATACCCCAAACGTTGTATTCCTTCGCGCAGCGAAGGGAGCTCCTGCTCGGCTTGATCCAATAGGGGTTGATTTGAAGCCGTAACTTGTAAGCCAACCTTTTGTTGGGCAACAGAGACATCTACCGCAACCGAACCATCATCTAAGGCAACCCTAACGATAAAGCGGGTTTGTTTGGGATCGATGGTAGGCGGCGATTCATCGGGTAGGTAGGCTATGCGCAGCTCCAAATTGGGATATGAAGGGGGCGATTCGCTCCCTTGCCGAGCCTGTCCCACTCCCATCAAAGGAAGATTCAATCGTAACCACTGCCCCTGGGTGCTGGTGGGATTGGGCTCCGAGTTCAAAAACTGGATTAATCGCAAACCTTCGATAAAGCGGTCAATTTCCGCAACTAAAGGAGCTTGGATATTCGCTTTTGCCAATTCGCGGCGCAACAAGACCAGTCCTAAGAGACCTTTACTCAGCCGATCCTCTTGATTTTGGAGTTGGCGGATTAGATCCGCCAACTCCCGTTCTATCGACCGCCCCATGGTTTGTATGGCAAGCTGCAACCGTTCCTGAAGCACCGCCGCCTCTGCCGTCCCTTGTAAGAGGATCGTCGAGATCGTATTTAAGACCTCTTTTGCCAGAGCGACCAGTTCCGGCGATTGCTTGCTGTTCAGCAAAGACTCTAACTGTTTTTGCAGAGTCTGGATCATCTCACCGAGGGAGGGAAGCTGAGCGCGGGCGAGGTCAACGGTGGCAGGAGTGATGGGCAAGCCGGCTGATTTCAGTAACGCTGCCGCAAGGGCATCACCCTCATTCCATTTTCCGATATGTTGTAAGACGCGGGAAATCTCCTCCACCAATTCAGCTTCCACCGACAAGCCGCTTGCCAATAAAACCTTTGCGATCGTTATGGTTTCAAAGTTAACTGGCAATCCAGCTTGCTGGAGAAGGCTTTGAATCAAGCGTGGAGGCAGTGAAGGAGGCGTTTGTTCAGTTTCCGTCCCTCTCGGCACAAGCTGTAACGTGATCAACGATTGATTCAGATCGCGAACGATAAACTGAGCCACTCGCCGTTCTAATAACTGCGCAGCTTGATCGGAAGAGGTCAGGCGGGCGACCAATTGAACGCCATTCATGGACAGCACCACGCGATCACCGGAAACCTGCAAGACCTCGGCCGCTATACGCTGATTCATGCGCAACATCAGATCGGTGTTGTCATACCGCTGAACAATCGCAATTGGGGCTGGTCCACTGACGTTCATAACGTACTCCTGCCCCCTCTCACAGGTCTTAAGCCTGTGAAAGGGGATTCATCGATATTAACGTTTCAAATTCACGATCTCCATCAACATTTCGTCAGATGTGGTAATGATGCGTGAAGAGGCTTGGAAACCTCGCTGGGCGATAATCATATTGGTGAACTCTTGGCCAAGATCCACATTAGATCCTTCCAAATAACCGGCTGCGATAGTCCCGCGGGTTCCCGTTCCAGCCTGACCGATAGCTGGGTCACCAGAGTTTGGCCCCACCATGAAAAGGTTTTGCCCTTGCTGTAACAAACCGGCTGGGTTGACAAAATTCGCCAGTGCCAACTGTCCAATCAGGCGCTGCATCCCATTCGAATACACGCCGACAATCTCACCTGTCTGAGGAGTGACGAAGAAAGTCGAAAACGTGCCGGCTGCCAGGCCATCTTGAAAGGTCATCGAGAGATCGCTTTCGGACGCTAATTGGGTTAGTTTTGTCATGTCCACCGAGAATGTAAAATCATTAGCGCCGGTAATCCCGCTGGCTGCAACGGATACACTGCCAGAACTAGAGACATATTGCCCATTGGCATCAAAAACGATATTTCCACTCCCCGATATTCCGGTGCCGGAAGCCGCCCACGTCCAGGTGTTTCCAGCTCCTGGGGTGAAGGTCAGGGTAACCGAGTGTAAATTACCCAGCGAATCGTAGACACCAATTGCCACTTGGTAGGGATCGCTGGCTCGCGAGTCGAGATTGCCAAATAACTGGGCGCTGGTTGTCTGTTGCGCCAAGGTTGCTCCTAAGGGCAATTGAATGTCTTGCAGGGCAGCGCCAACATCAATGGTCGGCACTCCATTAACAACTGTGGCCATCCACCCCTGAATGCGCAAACCCGTTGCTCCATTGACAAGGTACCCTTCTGAATCCATCTCAAGCGAACCATCACGAGAGAACAAATTGGTAGCAGCGTTTCTATAAATGAAAAAACCATCCCCTTGAATTGCCAAATCCGTATTGCGATTCGTAGATTGCAACATACCTTGAGTAAAAGTTGGGGAAATTACTCCCAACCGCACCCCCAAGCCAACTTGCGCCGGGTTAATACCACCCAAGTTATCCGAAGGAGCAGAGCCGCTCCACAGCGTTTGCGCAAACTGATCTTGAAACGTCACGCGGCTGGTTTTAAAACCATAGGTGTTGACATTGGCGAGGTTATTCGCCACCACATCCATAAAAGCCTGGTGTAGGCTCAACGAACTAATTGCGGTAAACATTGAACGTAACATTTTTGCCTCCTGAAGTTGAATATTTCAGGCTTCCTCCAAGAGGGCCAGCCTGAGAAAAGAGTTAATCTGCCAGCACAACGCTGTCAATCTGGGTAAACACTCCTTCGCCCCGTTCTCGGGCATCTAGGGCAGTGACCACTAGGCGCTGACGGACATTTACAATGAAAGCTAAATCGTCCATTAGCACCAAGGACTCCTTGCCACCGCGTTTTTCCACTTTCTCAACCGCTTGTGCCAATCGCTCTAGTCCCTCATCTGAAAGGGAGATTTCACGACTCTGTAGGCGCTTTTGGGCGTGATTGGAAAAGCGAATCTCTTGCTCGCGGCTTTTCTGCTCCAAAGCCTGTGCAAAGCCCTGACCGTGGACAGCCTGTTTTGAACCAGCATTCGAAACCGTCTTTTGTACAGAGGAGTTGTTTTGAATTCGAATCGGATCGGTCATCGACACTCTCCTTCGGTCTGCTTACGCTGCTTGAGAAAGTTTGATCAGGGTATCAATGCCAGCGCTGATCTTCTTTAG
>CAKZNJ010000267.1 GCA_937129505.1 uncultured Anaerolineae bacterium
CACATCTTTCAACTTAACCTTTGGCAAAGTCGGCACTCTGCAACTTGGGTCTGCAACTTTCGGCGCACTCTTGTGCCTTTTGTTAGGGTATTGGTTGAGCTTAATTCGTATCCAATCTTCGTAGGTCATTAATCATATGAGCGTTCAACTCTCCAAATCCGAAGTTACCGCTATAGGCGATCTTGTTCAACTAGTCAGCCCCACAAACAAAAAAATCTTCGTCCGCCTCACTCCTGGGATGCAAATTCACACCCACCGTGGAATTGTCTATCATGATGAGTTAATCGGTGTTCCATGGGGGAGCGAAGTTCATAGCCATACGGGCAGTGCCTATCTTCTTCTACAACCGACCCTCCATGACTTAATTATCGAGACCAAGCGAAACACCCAGATCATGTATCCGAAAGACATCGGTTATATCCTACTAAAATTAGGTATTGGGGAAGGGCAAACCATCATTGAAGCAGGCACAGGCTCAGGCGCTTTGACTTCCGTATTGGCTTGGTATGTTGGAAAAAGAGGCAAGGTGGTCTCTTATGATCTCAAAGCGGATATTCAAAATCTCGCTCGGAAGAATTTAGAGCGCTTAGGTTTAGAAGATCGAGTCATCCTCAAGACAAAAGATATCGGATTAGGCTTTGATGAAAGTGATGCAGATGCGCTTTTTCTAGACTTACCTAACCCGTTTGATTACATAGAGCACGTAGCCAAAGCGTTAAAACCTGGTGGGAACTTCGGGGCAATTCTCCCCACAACCAATCAAGTCCAAAAACTGCTCTCTGTTCTCCGCCATCAACACTTTGGCTTCCCCGAAGTCTGTGAAATCATGCTCCGCTATTACCGTCCTTTTGCAGATAAATTACGGCCAACAGATCGCATGGTCGCTCACACAGGTTTTTTGGTCTTTGCTCGCCCTATCCTCAGCTCTTCCTTTTCGGATAGCAAAGTTGCGTTTTCAATGGAGGGTGAAGAGGATGAGCAGCCTTCACAAATCAGCTATGAGAACCGTCAATAGACGTTATGGCTTCTCATGAGAATGAAAGAACGCCGTCTAGCTTTGACAATCTTAGCCGATCTGACTTAATTCAACATTTGCGCAAAGCTCTCCAAACTAGTTCACCAAAAGAACTAAAGATTCAGCGGCGCTTTCATTTTGTAACCCCTCCAATTCAAGCAGCGATCTTGGTGCCTTTCTTATACGTCAATGGCCAATGGAATTTACTCTTCATTCGACGTTCTACCACGGGAGATGCTCATAGTGGTCAGGTAGCTTTCCCCGGCGGAAGGATGGAAATCGGTGATCCTTCTCCTGAGGTTGCTTCGCTGCGTGAAACCCAAGAGGAGATCGGTGTATCTCCCCTCGATGTGGAAATTGTTGGAAAACTTCCCCCTTTATTAACCGTTACAAACTTTGAAATTCACCCCATTGTGGGAGTTATCCCATACCCTTATCCTTTTCAGCCCTCTCCCAGCGAGGTGCAAAAAATTTTTACCATCCCGATCAGCTGGCTAGCGGACCGCTCTAATTTCAAAACCGAGGAACGCCATTTACCACCCCCCGTTGGGATAATTTTGACGATTTACTATGATCCTTACAATAATGAGGTTCTTTGGGGAGCATCCGCTCAAATTGTTCATACACTTCTAGCTCTTATAAAATATTCAGCCTCATCGAATGGCGATGAGGCTGGCTGAAATCTTACAATCGGAGGGTAAATACTTAGAAATCCACTTCCTGTTTCTTTCCCTTTTCGATCACCTCTGGTTCAAAGCCCTCAGCAACCTCTTCTTCGACTTCCTCTCCCTCTGGGGCAGTAATCAAAATCACCATTTCATCGCTCTCGGTCAACACTTCGACCCCTCTAGGTACGATCAAATCTTTAACATACACGCCATCCCCGATTTTTTCTAGCTTTGTCAAATCCACAGTGATCTTTTCGGGCAAATCCTTCGGCAAACATTCGACCTCAATCTCCTCTAGCCCAATCACAACCACTCCACCAAAATCCTTGACCGCAGGTGCTTCTCCTTCAAACTCGATCGGCACAAAAGCGCGCAAAGCCTCGGTCATGGAGACAGCTAGAAAATCAACATGAATCATATTGCCTGTGACAGGATGATGTTGTCGTTCTCTGACTAGGACAGGGATTCTTTGTCCGTCAACATTTAAGTCGATCAATTGAGAGCTAGAGATCCCTAGCAACGAGTGACTTGCTTGACGGTAATCGAGTAAGATGGGCATTGGCGAAAATTGATGGCCATAAACAATGGCTGGTAATTTGCCCTGCCTGCGTAACGCTTTGACTTTTTTACCGATGACATTTCTCATTGTTGCATCAATCACGATATTTTCCATAATTATCCTTCCTTCGGGCGCCTCTCACCCATGAGTAAAATATATGGATTACCTTCGCCTTTACGGACTTCGTAAATCCAAAAATGCAAAGCGTGATTTTATCCTGCCAAATCGGATTCGTCAATCCTTTGGAAGATTTAAGATTTATTCTGTCATGGCTTTTGCCAAACTTATCTTCGCAGCTTAGGTAAGACTTTATCCAGCATTCACCCAAGTGCCTTATAAAGGATAAGTTTCATTTCCTCATCGGTTAGAGGTATTGGATTGCCTTTCATGCTGCTAGCTCGCGAGGCCTTGGCGACAATTTCACTGAAGTCATCTTCCAGCACGCCTAACTCACCTAAAGTTGGTATCTTGAGCTGAGCGTTCAAACTTCTCGACCACTCAATTAATCCTTCTTCATTTGGTAGGGACAAAAGCGTAGCGATTTCTCGATAACGAGCTAGATAAAGGCTATCCGGGTGGCGCTCTTTTATAGCAAGTAAATTGACTTCGATAACTGCTGGCAATAGCGCCGCACAGATCGCTCCATGGGCAGCACCGTACATTCCCCCCAATACGCCAGCGAATCCGTGAACCGCTCCGAGTTTCGCATTGGCTAGGGCAATCCCACTAAACAAGCTGGCAGTGCACATGTCCTTGCGAGCAGCATAGTCGTTCGGAAAATGATAAGCACGGGGCAGAGCTTGAGCTATGCGCCGAATCCCATCACGGCAAAGGGCATCCACAATATCATTCGGTTGATTGCTAACGAAAGGTTCGATCAGCTGAGTGAGGGCATCCATCCCGCTTGCAGCGGTTACTTCCGGTGGGATATGAACCGTCAATTCAGGATCGATGATAGCCACCCTTGGGCAGATCAACGGGCTGCGCAAACTTACTTTCACTTTTTGACTAGGATCTCCGATCACGGCATTCTTCGTTACTTCCGTTCCTGTTCCAGCAGTCGTCGGGATAGCGATAAACGGCAAGGCTGGCTTGGATAAACTTCTGCCTTTGCCAATCACTTCAAGGTAATCAAAGAGTTCTCCATCGTTGGTAACCAGCCCAGAAATCGCTTTTGCGGTATCGAGCACACTTCCTCCCCCAATACCGATGATGGTGTCAACAGGGTGTTCTTGTCCAAACGCAAGCGCTGCTTTTATGCTTTCAACTGTCGGCTCTCCTTTTACCGAGTAGTAATGATAAGAAATACCGTTTTTACCCAACAGCTCACTTAAGAGTCCTAAAAATCTCTCTGAAGGACTGCCAAAGATCAAGACCTTTGTCCCAAATTCTTTGACGATCTCTGCTAACTTTTGTATCGCCCCTTCACCCAACACAATCTTGGTGGGAATGTAAAACTCCGTAATCATATTTTGTGCCCTCAAAAGTGAAAGTTTGTTGTATGATTAACCTTTGTTAGTTAGACATAAGAATACACAAAATGATTATAACGCGAACAAGATGAACCCTAATCAAACCAAAACAAATCTGCGAAGAGCTCAACAATCCCAGTATCCAAATCGGACTCCCCAAAAGCGTCGCATGCCGGTGTTACTTTCTTGTGGCACGCTGCTGATGATAAGTTTGTGCTGTCTTCTGTTTTTCATTGCTTATGCGATTGTACCCATTAAGACAACCGTTTTACTTTTAGGCATTGATTACGCCCCACGAAAAAGTTTTGTCGGTCGAAGTGACACCAATGTCTTGCTCCATTTTAATACCCTTCGTCCTTATGTGGGCATTCTTTCAATTCCCCGCGATTTATGGGTTTCAATACCTGGCTATGGCGAAAACCGCATCAACACTGCCCATTTCTTCGCCGAATCTCAGCAAAGCGGGTCGGGTCCACTTTTGACAATCAGCACCATTGAGTCCAATTTCGGTGTCAAAGCGGATTATTATCTGCGGGTTCGTTTCGACAGTGTGAAGGAAATTGTCGACGCCATGGGAGGAGTGACAGTAAAGCTTGATAAACCCATGGCTGGTTACCAAGCTGGCGTATATCACTTCAACGGTGAAAAAGCGCTCGGATTTGCCCGCCGCCGGCAAGGAGCGGATGACTTTTTCCGCATGGAACAAGGACAAGTGCTTATTAAGTCTATCCTTCTCGATCTCCTTC
>CAKZNJ010000268.1 GCA_937129505.1 uncultured Anaerolineae bacterium
CTTCGACATGGATGAAACTGCTTTGCTCCTGGGCGCGCACCCAGATCGAGCCGCCGATAGGCGTGTATTTGATGGCGTTGGTGAGCAAATTGGTCAACACTTGGCTCACGCGGGTTGGGTCGGCAAAGATATTGGGTAGATTCGGCGAAAGCTCGATGAATAATTGATGCCCTTTTTCATCCAATCTCGGGCGCAAGGTCATGACGATTTCTTCGACCAGTTTTGGTAGGCTGATCCAGCTCGGTTCGAGTTTTAGCCGTCCGCTCTCGATGCGTGAGATGTCAGATAAATCGGAGACCAATGCGGCCATTCGATCGACATTGTTGCGGATGGTCTCTAAAAAGCTGCGCTGTTGATCATTAATAGGCCCAACCGCTTGTTGGCGCAGGAGATCGGTATAACCCCGGATAGAGGTCATCGGGATGCGCAACTCATGGGAGATCACCGAAATAAAGCGGTTTTTTTCTTGATTGGCGTGCTGCACGGCGTCATAGAGGCGCGCATTTTCGATGGCGTTAGCAGCTCGCGCCGCTAAGCGGGATAAGAAAAGGCTTTCTTGCTCGGTGAAGGGGCTGCTTTTTTTGACCGCGATCATGCCGGCGAACTTTCCGCCGTGAAAGATGGGTGCGCCTAATACGTTCTGGTTGGCTTCCTGACCGAGAGGTTTTGCGGTCCATTCCCGCTCGAAGCTAGGAGCTTCTAACGGCAATGGATATTCTTCCGGGGGGCCAGAAGTGATTGCCAATTTGCCGTCGTTATTCTGCAATAACATCCACGCCTGACCGGCTTGGGTGCCTCGCAACGCCCAGGAGCGGGTGATCTCCATAATGCGCTCAAAATCTAAACTGGCGTTTAGGTCACGGTCGATTTGAGTCAGGGTTTCTAACTCGGACAATCGCTGTTGGAGCGCTTGGTCGGTGCGGGCGTAAAGACGGGCGTTCTCTATAGCAATGGCCGCTTGAGTGGCGAAGGCATTGAGCAAATTTAAGTCTTCGTCTGTAAAAACGCCGGCGCTGATTCGGTTGTCGACATAGACAACGCCGATCAGCTCACCGCGCGAGCGCAGCGGAACACACATGATCGAGCGCAGCGAGTGCAGCACAATCGACTCCTGGCGAGCAAAACGCGGATCGCTCTGGGCATCGGTGGTCACGATGGGCGTGCCGTTGCTCACCACCGACTCAGTGACCGTACGGCTGACGGCATCTTTGCTCTGCAGGGTTTCACCTTCCATGTTTCTTGCCACGCGTAAGTGGAGTTCCCCTGTATCAGGGTCCAAAAGCATTAAGAACCCTCGTTCTGCACCGCTCAGTTCGATCACCGCATCCATTACTTGATTCAATACTTCGTCTAGGTTTAAGGTAGTGCCAAGAGAATGGGAAACGCGATACAGGGCAGCTAACCGCAATTGCTCGCTCTCTTCCGAGAGAAGATGGGGCAATTGGCGGGCTTTGTCAATTGTCTTCTCTAGCTCGGAACGGAGATCATGCGGCAGGGGATAATTGAGCAATTGTTCGAGGTTGACGAGGAGCGTATCCAGCACCAATTGCCACGGTGGACGTTGATTTTCTTTTGAATAGCGGGGTAGATTAGGGGTTTTCATGGGTGATCTTCCCTCCGATAATAGGCACAGTCTTGGTTCAAGGGGCAGATCGAGCATTTGGGCTTGCGCGCCTGGCAGATTTCTCTGCCAAGGCGGATGATATTGAGGTGAGCGGAGGCATAATCACTTGCCTCGAAATAGCTTGCTAGAAGTTGGTGAGCCTGCTCAGCGTTGGCTGACTCGGGAATTAATCCCAAACGACGGGTCACACGATGGATGTGGGTATCGACCGGAAAAGCGGCCTTGTTCAGCGAGAACAGGACGACAATGGCAGCCGTTTTTGGTCCCACTCCTTTGAATTGTTGCAGCCAGCGCAAGGCTGCTTCTGCCTCAAATTGGTGCAGAAAATCCAAATCCAAGCGGCCGTGTTCTTCCGTGATGGCACGCAGGAGTGCTTGGATGCGGGGTGCCTTTTGTTGGGCTAACCCTGCGCTGCGGATTGCATCAATCACTTCTTCGAGAGGAGCATCGCGCACCGCCTCCCAGGTTGGGAAACGTTGGCGCAAAGTCTCAAAGGCACGATCGCGGTTGCCATCGTTTGTGTTTTGGGATAGGATGGTAGAAACCAATTCATCCAGCGGTGGGAGCGGCTGACGCCAGTGAGGCTCTCCGTAACACTGATAAAGCGTCTGGGTGATGCGCTTCGCTTGTGCGGCTTTTTCGAGGTCCCGTTCTGGTTGTTTCATCAGCGATGCCACTGTAAGGTGAAGATGGGGTTTGCTGTGCCGACCGATAACTGGCGGAAGTTGCGCAGCGGTAGGCAAGGCCCGAACTCGCTTAGGGCGGTTAGGGCTGCATCGCTTAATGCTCCGAGTTGGCGCAGAACTTCCACACTGACCGCTGCGCTGACCCGTCCCCGTTGATCGCCGTCAGCAATCTTAAGGGCAATCCCGATTGCAGGAGAGCGACTTTCCGAAGAGCTAGGAATCAAGCCAATGCCTTGATATCCCTCCGCTCCCGTCTTTGAGAGGATTCTGCCCTCGCCTACCTCCATCAGGCGCGTATCAAAGCGCTCTGGACCGGCAACAAGGTGGGGAAAGGCGGTCATGGCGCGGGTGATCCGTTGGCAAGCTTCTACGCGCTGAGAGGGAGAGACAGCGCCTCCGACAGGATCGCAAAGACGGGCATAAGCCCAAGCGGCGTGGTACAAGGGGACGGCGAAATTTGGCGCTGAACAGCCGTCTGTACCGATTTGTACTTCCTCCGCGGGTAGATTGCACATCTCGGCAAAAACTGCTTTGATGGTCTGTTGAATGGGATGTTGGGGATTAATATAGTCATCATAGGGCAAGTTTTGGAAGCGGGCAAAAGCGATCATGCCGCTGTGCTTGCCCGAACAGTTGTGTCGATTAGGAGTCGATTTTTCTCCTCGTTGCCGCATGGCGCGGCTCGTTTCTTCATGCAAGGGATAATGAACACCGCAAAGCAGATCGCTCTCTTGGACGCCGCACTTCGCTTGGAGTTTCTGCACGACAGCTACATGTTCGTCACAACCGGAATGCGAAGAGCAGATAATCGCAATTTCTTCATCAGTGAGGTCATATTTTTGGGGGGCTTCACTTTCGATGAACGGAAGGGCTTGAAAGGGTTTGGCTGTTGAACGCAAGTAAGTGATGGTATGGGGATCTCCGTACGAAGCGATCAGCTCACCGCGGCAGTTGACGACCGCCACAGCGCCGAAATGCACCGATTCGGTTATCTCATTCCTTAGCTCTTGAAAAGAATCGCCTCGACGGTATTCATACAACGGTTGATAAGGTGAATTGGTCATAAAGACATGCCTTTTTCAAGGGAGAGATTTTTGGCAGAGGAATTTTTGGTTTTAGGGACAGGAAAACTGAATATGCTTCCCCGCCTATGGAAAAACGCTTTTGAAGTTTGCAACGCCGCCCTCAGGTTTTTGCAGTTCATGCCAGATAGTAGCTCCGCCATTCCAACAGATAACTTAAAGCTCCGAAGAATCAGCGAAGTTTTCGCTGATTTCTAGTACCTCTTCTTCCGGTTGAGGTTGGTTGCGGCGCGTCAGATATTCGTACAACCCGCTCTGTAAGCGTTTCACGTACAGATCCTCCTTTTCCTTGCTGAAGCTAAAATGGCTGAGCAAGTTGGGGATAATTTTGTTGGCTGCTTCGGGTCGGGCGTTTCTCTTGATCAGGCGTTCAAGGCGCTTTTGCAGATCTTTGAGAAAAGTTTGTTGATGACGTATATCTTGTAGGCCGATTAAACCACTGCGGCTGCTGTATATTTCATAATTGCGAAAGCGGGTTGCCAATTCGTTCAGAGATTGTTGCCAGGCTTCCAGATCGGCGTTGGCAAGAAAAGGGGGCTGATTAGCAACGACAGCATCGCCAATGAAGATCACTTTTTCACTTGGTACAATGACCCAAATAGACCCCGCTGTTGGACCAGGGTGGTATTCGAGACGAATTTCTGGGCCTCCCCAATGCAGGGATAACTGGTCGGTAAAGGTGAGATCCGGCACTGCCCAACGAGTGCCGATTGAGTCAAGATAACCCTCCCAGTCCGAACCATTTTCGACAGTTTGACCTTTGAAAACGCTCGGCCTGCTGCGGAACACCGAAGCAGTCTTTTCGTGCGCTAAAATAGGACAGTCAAGAGCTTTTGCTCCTAATGTGCGATCGATATGGGAATCGAGCAAAATCAGCAAGCGGTTGTTGCCACCACGTTGATTGAGCAAGGTTGAACGCCAAGCTCGAGCATCTTCAGCCTTGATCGGGGCGTCAATATAAATCGTGCCATGGGGCAGCACAAAGGCGCCGAGATTTACCCCTAAAAAAGCGTCTTCATAGTAAATGGAGGGCCGAATTTCTTCCATAGTTTCGTTTTTCTATCTCTCGTTTGGAGTTTGCCCGTTTGGCGCAATGGGGAGAGTGAAACGGAAACAAGAACCTTTGTTTAGCTCGCTTTCTACCCAAATACAGCCCCCATGAGCCTCGACAGCTAACCGACAGTAGGCTAAACCTAAACCGAAGCCGTGTTGCCCTTCTGCGCCGCGTAGGCGGGTAAATTTATCAAAGATGCGTTGCTGCTCATT
>CAKZNJ010000269.1 GCA_937129505.1 uncultured Anaerolineae bacterium
TAGGGTACAATTTGCTGATCACTGCGGTTGTCGCCGTCTTGGAAGCATACAGAGCGGCCATCAAACCCGCCCCTCCCGCGCCGACAACCACAACATCGAATTGATGAACTCTCATCTGTTGCGCTCCTTTTTGCCTTAGGAAGCCAGGATCACAAACACAGCCATGATCATGAAGAACAGCCAAACCAAGAAAATCAGACCGCGTAACATGGGCTGCCACACGGTGTTGCCGATATAGTCTTCGATAATCACCCGCAAGCCGTTAAAACCATGCGAAATCCCAAAAAAGGCAATGACAATCTGCATGATTTGCCAATAGGCATTTGCCCACCCTTGGGTGACATCTGGGATGTCGCTATTGACCACATGATTGGGGTTGGGAAAGAAAGTCCAACGGGCGAGGGTAGGAAGGTCTAACAGCTCCCGTCCGCCCATAGCGAAAGCCATCACCAATCCAACAGCGCCCAAGAACCACAAAGCTAAGCCTGAAATTCGGGTGAACATCCACATAATGTATTCAAAACTCATCGCCGGTTGAGGAACAGTTCTACTGCGCATTTGAGTCCTCCTGCATCACTCGCCGCTCACGATGCTCGCAATGATGAAAAATACCACTAAGCCATACACGGGAATGAAGACCATCCACTGTAACCAGGTCATTTCGCGCTGGTATTCCAACAGCTTGGGAAAAGTGTCCAACAAGATAATTCGCAAACCGTTAATTGCGTGGAAAATGATAAAGAAATAGAGAGGGGCCTGGAAATAGGGCGATTGGTACACAATGTTGATGGCTGTACCGAAGTCACTGCCAAATTGTTGGGTGAGAAAAGAAGCAAAAATGTGCATGCCAACAAAGACCACCATTGCCAAACCCCCGATGCGATGGAACAGCCAGGCGATCATCGTACCACCGCCGCGATAGCGCAACCCCTGCCACCACGTTCGAATTTTTGCTGCCATCTTTATCTCCTTTTCACGGGTAGATAAATTAATTCTAATTGAAATTCAATGCATTTAAGGTATTATTTCTCCATGATAGATGTCATTCGTTTTTTATGTCACCTTTAGGGTTGAGAAACATCCTAAATCTTGATAGAATATATCAAAATAAATTGTTCTGGAAAGCACAAACAAGGAATTCCTATGTCGAACTCGTCCATGATGACCCGTCGTCAATTTGTCACCGTTGTAGGAGCGGCCCTTAGTGCCTTTATGGGTGCCGTTGTGGGCTTGCCAGCCATCGGTTACCTGCTTTCCCCCGCTCTTGAAAAACAGGAAAACGAGAGTTGGATTCCCCTCGGCCCGCTGGAAAAATATCCTCTCAATCAGCCCACCTTGTTTACGTTTACCCGCACGAAAAAACATGGGTGGGAAAAGACCGTCACCAGTTATGGCGTCTATGTCTGGCGCACCGGGGAGGCTGAAGTGCGCGTGTTTTCCAATGTTTGCACCCACCTAAGCTGTCGCGTCAATTGGAAAGAGGAATTGCAGGAGTATCTTTGCCCCTGTCATGATGGCCATTTTGCCATCGATGGCTCAATTGTTTCTGGTCCCCAGCCGCGTCCGCTGGATGAATATCAGACCAAGATTGAAGAAGGGAATCTATTTATCTTTCTCAAGGAAGCTTAACGATGTTTCAACGACTTTTTCAATGGCTCGATGAACGACTTGGGTTGACCACCATTCACGATATTGTCTTGGATCGGAAAGTGCCCAAAGTGAATTGGTGGTTTACGCTGGGCAGTGCCAGCCTATTTCTTTTCCTGATTCAGGGGATTACCGGTATTTTTCTGACGGTATATTACGTACCCTCCCCAGATCATGCTTACGATAGTGTTCAATACATTATGAATGAGGTGCGGTTTGGATGGCTGATTCGCGGCATCCATCACTGGGGGGCAACGCTGATGGTGCTGGTGGTCTTCATTCACATGCTACGCACCTTCTTCTATGCTGCCTATAAGTACCCTCGCGAGCTGACTTGGCTGAGCGGAGTGGTATTACTGCTTGCCACATTGGGCATGGGCTTTACCGGGTATCTTCTGCCGTGGAATCAACGCGCTTATTGGGCAACGACGGTTGGCACCCAAATCCCCGGCACCATCCCCTTCATTGGGCCCTTTATCACCAGCGTCTTGCGCGGCGGCTCGGAATTAAGTGCTATCACGCTGGCGCGGTTCTTCGCCGTCCATATCTGGTTTTTGCCCGCACTGATCGCTGCCACCATTGGCTTGCATCTCTACCTGGTCATTCGACTGGGCATTTCCCATATCCCGGATGAGAACGAATGAGGGCTTGCACCGGGCGCTGAGTTTGTTGGGTACGCGAGGAGGAATTAGAGGTAGGGAGAGCATTTCTTTCTTGAGGATAGACGATGAACGAAGAGATTAAGCAACGCTACAAGGAAAGATACACCAACGCCAAGCAAAAAGGGGTCAAGTTTTTCCCCGACATTATCTATAAAGATCTTTTGGTTGGCTTTGGGCTGTTTGTTTTGCTCATTGGTTTAGCAGTTTTTGTGGGGGTGGAAAATGAACCCAAGGCCGATCCCAACGACACCTCCTATATCCCTCGCCCAGAGTGGTATTTTCTCTTTCTATTCCAACTGCTGAAGTATTTTCCCGGTCAAATCGAGTGGATCGGCACAGCGGTGATCCCCGGCTTGGCTGTGCTCGCCCTATTCTTATTGCCTTTCATCGATCGCAATCCCCATCGACACTGGTCAAAGCGTAAGGTTGCCCTGAGTATCATGGGGGTGATTGTGACGGGGATGGTAGTGCTAACCCTCTTAGCCGCTTTTACCACGCCGCCACAACCAGAAACCGAGGTGGCAACTACCATCGGGGAACAAATGGTGTTAGGGGAAGAACTCTACGCCTTACATTGCGTCGAATGCCACGGTGTGGAGGGAGAAGGCGGTGAGATTAAGGGCGTAGCTGGCTTGGAAGGGGTCGTCTTGAAACCAATCAACGATCAAGATGTCATGTATCCTTTCAATGATGAGACCCTGTATAACATCATCGCCATGGGTCAGCCCATCCAAGGGATGCCGCCCTTTGGACGTGCCTACGGCGGTGAGCTAAGCCCCTCCGAGATCGAAGCTATTGTCACCTTCATGCGCTACACTTGGGATGACCGCGCCGAATTGCCCGAAGAAACAGTTGTCGCCGCCGGCCCCCCCACGCTCAAGGAAGGCGAAGTGCCATCTTACGATGTGCATGTAGCGCCGATCTTTAAGCGCTATTGTGTCTCCTGCCATGTGCCGGGTAAGAAGAACAACAATTACCTAATGCGCACCTACGCCGAGGTGATGGAGAGCGGCGATCATGCCCCTAATATCATCCCAGGCGACCTCAATTCCAACCTAATTCGCATGGTGTATCGAGAGGAGATCGAAGCTGGCGGACCCATGCCGCCTACCAAAGCTCTGAAGCCAGAATTGGTCGAGATCCTCGAGCGGTGGGTATTGGGCGGCGCGCCCGAAACCGCAGAACAAGCGGCGCAAGCCTCGGCAGCAAATCTCCCTCAGCCATCTGCGGCGACATCCCAAGGAGGCCAAGGCTCAGATGAAGCGTTGCAGATCATCCACAATGTACGCCAGATTTTAGAACTGCCAGACTTGCCGCTCGAATATGCTGGCGAAGAAGGGATGATCAACTCATCGAGTGGTAATTTGCGCGTTCAAGTCTATACCGATCCAGAGGGACGGCGCTATTCCTTTGACCCGCAGACCAAGCAAGTAGTTGAAATCGATGCCCGCCAAACCCTGCCTTCCGCTCATCAGGCAACTGGTGAATTGGACATGGCAGCCCTGCGCCTTAAAGCCCAAACCTTGGCAAGCGCTATCGTTCCCGACTTTTCCAGCCGGGTGGGCTCATTGACCTACGAAGAAGGCGATAAAGGGGAATATATTTTCTTCACTTGGCGGGATGACAGCGCCTCACCGACTCTTAACAGTCCCTTCCTGCAGATTGGTTTTACCCAAAGCGGGGTGGTGTTCGCCTTTTACAATACCCTCTTCCCAGCTTCGCCATAAGCCCTTTTGATTATTAAATAAGGCGTGAAGTTTTGGAGTGCGGAAGGTTGAGTTCCGCACTCCAAACACAAATCGCTACGAAGTACTCTTGCCTTCAGCCTCAACTGCTTTCCAAAATTCTTGATGAGGAACGCCCTGACCTTCACGAATCTGTTGTTCCGCCAGCTCAAGAATGTTCCTGAGTTGTGGCGAATATGCCAAAAGGATTCGTTCCATCTCCTCTTCGTCTTTAAGATAATAGCACAACCACGGGCTTACTACCATTCTTGGTCACAATGATCGGGTCTTGTTCACTAGCCTTAATAAACCCACTGAATTTCGCTTTGACTTCTGCTACCGATGCAATTTTCATTATACAATCTCCTCACCGGCAATTAGAAACCGATTTCCAATTTTCTCACCAATTGCCTATGATAACGCATTGCTCGTCATAATCGATCCGATAAAATACCCAAAAGCGATTGTCTGGGCAAAAGCAAGTCAAAATACCGAAAGCATCTTTGGAATCAGACGGTAGGGCAAAGCACCTGCGGTGACTTCTTCAACACTGCCGGCAAGAAAAAGCTCTGCTTGAGGCACATAAAACAACCAACATCCTGTCGAGCCGCTGTGCCCAAGGACGGGAGGCATGGGACGAAACGGCGTGAACAGGCGCGGCAGGCAAAAACGCATCATTCCAAGGCTATATTCAATCGGCCAGCTCGGCGACCGCAAGGCACCCCGATCGAGCGGCAAGCCAAAGCGTCTCCACCCTGATTGCATCCAATCAAGGGTGGTCGGGTTTTCAAATACCTCCCCTTTGATTAAGCAGCGCAGAAATGTGGTTAGATCGTCGGCGGTGCTGTAGATCCCATAAGTGGAACGGATAAAGCGAGGAATGTGGAGCGGTTTGCCATTCACGGTCAGGGTAAGCGGCGCAGGAGTAGAATCAATTGGGTGGGTACAGGAAGCAAAATAGGTGTGGTGCATCCGGAGCGGTTGAACCAACCATTGGGTGTGGACTTCATGAAGGGGCTGAGCAGTTATCGCTTCGATAATCGCAATCAGAAGCAGAAAGTTGGTGTCTGAGTAGCGAATTCTCGGTGAAGCGGCGTTCAGATCCTGAGGGGGAAAGTGAGGTTTGAGCTGTATGCGCACATACTCCATGCTCTCTTCAACCGACATCTCAAAATCTCCTTCATTCGTCAACCGCTCGGCAATGCTCGGCCTTCCCTTTGGAAAATCTTCGATCCAATCCGCCAAACCAGAAGCGTGTGAAAGAAGGTGTTTGACCGTGATACGAGGTGAATAATCCACCCCATCCATGCGATGGATCTGGGCGGTGAGTTGCTCGTTTAGGTAAGCGCTAATAGGTTCATCCAGATTCAAGAGACCTTTCTCCACCAATTTCATCGCTAGGGTCGCGTTGAGCAGTTTATCGATGCTGGCGATAAAGAAAGGCGAATCGGGTTGAATGGTTGCGTCTGCCAAGGTGGTTTTGGCACCTGTCCAACAAAACGAACGATCCGCTTTTTCAACCCGTAAAACCGCCTGCCGCAGTGGTTTTTGCGCGATGGTCTTATCTAGGTATTCGTCCAAGCGCTGGACAATGGTGTTTTCTCTAACAGTCATCTCACATCCTTCTAATTGGAAAACCCACGAACGATAAAAGTATCCCCCGAAAATTGATCCAATAGCTGATTTCCTTTAATATTCCACGTTTAGTACAATGATACCATGAGATTTCCCCTAAAAACCCCTTTGCCGCCGGCTCGAGGCTGAAGCGCGGCGGCATGAACTGGCAAAGCTACTGAAGGAATATGATCAGCTTACCACTCGCCGGGGTTGGTCAGGTAGTCATGGATGGATCGGGCGGCGCGCCGTCCCGCACCCATCGCTAAGATCACTGTAGCAGCGCCGGTGACTACATCGCCGCCTGCCCAGACGCGGGGCTTGGTAGTCTTACCAGTCTGCGGATCGGCAACGATATTTCCCTTGCGCCCGATCTCGATTCCAGGGGTAGTTTGGGGAATCAGCGGGTTGGGACTGTTGCCGATGGCATGAATGACCGCATCGAAGGGCAGGAAAAATTCCGAGCCTTGCACCGGCACAGGACTGCGTCGTCCCGACGCATCCGGTTCGCCGAGTTCCATACGGATGCATTCCAGCCCTTTGACCCAGCCGCGCTCATCGCCGACACAGCGGATCGGCAGCGTCAAATATCTGAAGATGACCCCTTCCTCTTCTGCATTTTCGATCTCTTCCAGACGGGCGGGCATCTCCTCCCGCGAGCGGCGGTACAGGATCGTTGTCTCCGCCCCCATACGCAAGGCAGTGCGGGCGCAATCCATCGCAACATTGCCTCCTCCAATAACAGCCACGCGCAGGTGCGCTTTGACCGGGGTCGGCACGAGCGGGAATGTATAACCGCGCATCAGGTTGAAACGGGTCAGATACTCATTGGCAGAATAAACGCCGTTTAAGTTGTTGCCCGGCATCTCGCTAAACCACGGCAACCCTGCCCCGGAGCCGACGAAGACGGCATCGTATTCCTCTAGCAGGCTGTCCACCGTGCGGGTCTTCCCGACCACGTAATCAACCACCATCTTGACCCCTAAACGGCGTAAATAGTCCACTTCGCGCTCGACAATGCGCTTGGGCAAGCGAAACTCAGGAATACCATAGACGAGAACGCCGCCCATCTTATGCAACGCCTCAAAGATGGTCACCTCGTGTCCTAATTTGATCAGGTCGCCGGCGACCGTCAGCCCGGCAGGACCTCCACCCACCACCGCTACCCGCTTCCCCGTTGGCCGGGCGATCTCGGGCAACATGAAGTCAGGCTGCGCCGCTTCCCAATCGCCCAGAAAACGCTCCAGCCGCCCAATGGCAATCTGGCCTGCCCGTTTGAGCAAGACGCATCCGCCTTCGCATTGCTCTTCCTGAGGGCAAACCCGACCGCAGACGGAGGGAAGAGAATTTTTCGCTTTCAGGATGCGCACACCCCGCTCGAATTCTCCCTGCGCAATCGCTTGAATAAAGCCGGGGATGTCCACCTCGACAGGGCATTTTTCCACACAACCCGGTTTTTTACACTGAATACAACGGGCAGCTTCTTCTATAGCCAGTTTGACGTCATAGCCCAGCGCCACTTCTTCAAAGTTGTAGCGGCGAACTTCAACCGGTTGCTTTGGCATCGGCCGGCGGTTTAGGTCGAGACCTTTCTTGACTGTTTGTTCCATAAGCGATCCTCTATTGCGGGCGGGTGGTGCGCAGGGGGATGATTTCTTCCTGCAGATAGGCTTTGCGTCGTTGGGTTACTTCAGCCCAATCGACTTGATGACCGTCAAAGTGAGGCCCATCCACACAAGCGAATTTCGTCTGCGAATTGACGGTCACGCGGCAGACGCCACACATGCCGGTACCGTCAATCATCAAGGTATTTAGTGTGACAATGGTTTTAATCTTGAGCGGCAGGGTTTCTTGCGAACCGCGCATCATCAGATAATTACAACCGTTCAGGATCACCCGTTCGATGCGCATGGGCAGGGTGCGGATGATCTCCGCCAAGCTGCCGATGTGCCCTCGTTTGCCGCGAGTGCCATCACGGGTGAGATAGACCAGCCGATCCGACACCGCATTGAGCTTCTCTTGCCAGTAGAGCAAGAAGGAGGAACGCGCTTCTAAGACACTGATGACAGTGTTGCCTGCTTCCTTAAGAGCCCGCGCAATGGGGTAGATGCTGCCAATCCCGTAGCACCCCCCCACGCACAACACCGCTCCAAAGCGCTCGATTTCGAGCGGATTTCCCAGCGGTCCCACGACAGTTGGCAGGCTCTGTTCCGCTTTTAGACTCGCCAGTTTCGCCGTAGAGCGCCCGACATTGAGATACACGACGGTGATCGTGCCTTCCTCAGCGTTCCAGTCCGCAAGGGTTAAGGGGATGCGTTCCCCTTCTTCTTCGGGGCGAAAGATGGCGAACTGACCCGGCAAAGCCGATTTCGCCACATCGGGAGCATAAACCGTCATCATGTGAACATTGGGAACTAACATGCAGTTTTCTAAGATGCTAAACATTGCCATCACCTCTGTGTTTGTAGCCACTGCCAACCTTCTATCCAATGGCTGAACGGATAAGAGAGATAGTCGGGTTCGAAGCTCGGAAGGGGTTGGGGCAATTTGCGGTCGGCGGTGACCATCAAATTAAAGCGATCTACCGTGCCGCCTTCCCAAAAGCCGCTGACCACACGGCTGATCTCGGCGCGAATCTCCTCGGCGTTGGTGAAGTCAAAGCCGCGGGCGCCCATCAAGCGGGCGACCCGGCAGAGCATTTCCCAAGCGGGCAACGCTTCACCCAAGGGAGGCGTGGCGGCGTGTCCGCTGTGCATGACGCCGGCGTAATCAATCCAAGAGGTGTTGCACTCGCTAAAAGCCGCCAAGGGCAAGAGCAAATCCACGCGGCGGTTGCGGGGCGGATGAAGATGCTGGGTGACCACAAAGACCGACTCGGGCATATTGGCAGGAGGGTTTTCACCGATGGTCAGCAGAGCGCGCAAACGACCGCTCTGTCGCCAGAAGAACAGATCGGTCGAGTCGGCGGGTAAAGGTGTTGACCAACGCCCCATCACCTTTTGGCGTTGGTTTTCATCATCCAAGCCGAAACCACCCGGCAGCAGATGAGGGAACGCCCCCATCATAAGCGAGCCGCTCAAATTCCCCTGCGCGGGAAGGGGAATCAGAATAGCGTGAAGCAGTTGGGCAAGCGCCTGCACCGCTTCTAGCAGAGGTTTGTTCTTGGACGATTCAAGCGCCTCGGCACCGATCAGAATCACCAGCGGAGACGCAGAGAGATGCCTTGCCGCTCGCTCCAGCGCTTCGCGTTGGTCTTTGGAAAAGCGCCGCCCACTTGAGGGCTTGCCCTGTAAGCGGCGGCTTAACTCGTTCAACAGAGAAACCTCTTCACCCTCGGCGGCAAGCAATTCTTCATCGGCAAAGAAGGATAAGTTATGCGGTTTGGAATGTAAGGTGACCATGGCAGCGCCGCGGCGGCGCGCTTGCACCAGCTTGTATTCCACCACCGCTTGGAGGAAACGCGTGTCCAATCCGATACAAAAGATTGCCTTCGCTGAGGAAAGCGCTTGCAGAGAGACCGACTGTTTGAGCAGTTCAACCACTTGTGGAAAGCCGTTGCCGTACCGCTGGGCAGCCAAGGTGCTGACCTGATGGGTGCGCATGACCAGGCGAGCGAATTTCTGGGCAATATACAAATCTTCGTTGCTGCTGCTTTCGGAAATCAGCAAGCCAAACCCCTCCGAAGGGCAGTTGAAGAGTTTGTCAGCCAAGATTTGCACGGCCTCTTCCCATGTGAGTTGCCGCCAACCTTGCCCGTCGCGGATTTGCGGCACTTTAAGGCGTTGAGGATGGTTAACCAGTTCGGGTATTCCAAATCGACCGGCAAAGCACAAGGGACCTTCGCCTAAGAGGTCGATGGGCAGACTATTGATCACCTGTCCTTTTTTGGTCAATAAGCGCAATGAACAATTAAGCGAACAGAGGGGACAAATTGCCTCAGCTTCGCCATCTTGCCTGCCATCCCATTTGGAGTATTTTTCAATCAGAGCGCCAGTAGGGCAAACCTCCACACATGCCCCGCAGAAACTGCAGCCCGCTTCCAGATGGCTGCGCCCAAAAGCCGTCCCTACAATGGTACGATTGCCCCGCTCAACGTAGGTCAGGGTAGTCGCAAAATGCAATTCCTCGCAGACACGCAGACACCGCCCGCACAAGATGCACAGGTTGTAATCCCGGTCGAAGAAGGGATCACCCTTCTCGACCGCATAGTTGCGATAGAAAACTGGGTAGGGGGAATGCCCATCAAGGCCAATGCGGGCGACCAGTTCTTGTAATTCACATACTCCATCCTTCGGACAGGAGCGACAACCGGTGGTAACCCCGCTTTTGCGCAGGGTGATCATACACTCATCGCAATGGTCTTGTTCTGGACACATCAGGCAACTGACGGGGTGTTCGCTGAGCAGCAGGCGCAAAATTTCAGAGCGCAGAGACTGCAAGCGCGGCGAGTGCGTGCGCACGACCATTCCTTCTTCGACCGGGGTCGTACAAGCAGCCGGCGTCTTTGGGGAGCCTTCTACCTCGACAATACATAAGCGGCAGGAACCATGGGGCGTCAGGTGGGGATAATCACAAAGGGTGGGGATATAAAACCCATAGCGGCGAGCCGCTTGTAAGATCGTTTCACCCTTTTGCACCTCTAAGACCCGTCCGTCAATGGTCATGCGCAGCGTGGTCATAGGGTCACCTCCTGCGGTTGGCGGCTGCCGACAGGAACGCCGACAATGGCATCGAATTTACAAGCCTCGACGCAGGCGCGGCATTTGATGCACAGCTCCCCATTAATGGTGTGAGGCTCTTTCTTTTGACCGCTAACCGCTCCACTTGTGCAGACTTGAATACATCGCCCGCAGCCAGTGCATTTTTCGGCGATAATGCGATATTCAAAGAGAGCCGTGCAAACGGCAGCGGGACAATAGCGTCCTTGAATGTGGGTTAGATATTCGTTCATAAAGTACTTCAGCGTCGTCAGAACGGGGTTGGGCGCTGTCTGACCGCCGCCGCAGAGTGCGGTGCGCTGCATGGTATCGGCAACCTTGTAGAGCACATCTAAATCTTCCATCTCTCCCTCGCCGCGGGCTATTTTTTCAAGCGTTTCTACCAAGATGCGCGTCCCCACTCGGCAGGGAGTGCACTTGCCACACGATTCACTTTCGGAGAAAGTTAAGAAGTAGCGCGCTAAATCGACAATGCAGGTTGATTCGTCCAAGACGATCAAACCCCCTGAGCCCATGATCGAACCGCTGGCGCGCATATTTTCGTAATCAACGGGGGTATCAAGGTGAGCCGCGGAGAGACAGCCGCCCAGCGGTCCGCCGGTTTGGACAGCTTTAAAGGGCTTTATCGTGCCACCGCCAATGTCGAAGACGATCTGGCGTAAAGTCATCCCTAAGGGCACTTCGATCAAGCCGGTGTGACGCGCTTTGCCGACCAGCGAGAAGGTTTTGGTGCCGGCGTTGCCCGGCGAGCCCAGTTGGCTGAACCACTCCCCCCCATTGCGCAAGATGTTGGGCAAAATGCCGAAGGTTTCGGTGTTGTTGATCAAGGTGGGGTAACTGCGGTAGCCTTTTTCGGCAGGGAAGGGCGGCCGAGGGCGGGGCATCCCCCGCTCACCTTCCAACGAAGCGATCAACGCCGTCTCCTCGCCGCATACGAAAGCGCCTGCGCCTTCCTTGACTTGAATATCGAAGCTAAAGCCGCTGTCCAGAATATTTTCTCCCAATAAGCCGTATTGGCGCATTTGGTCGATCGCCTGGCGCAGGCGAGCAACAGCTAGAGGATATTCAGCGCGCACGTACACAAAGCCCTGTTGAGCGCCAATCGCAAAACCGGCAATCAGCATGCCCTCTAACACGGCATGGGGATCGCCCTCCAGCAAAGAGCGATTCATAAATGCCCCCGGGTCGCCTTCGTCGGCGTTGCAGATGACATATTTCTTTTCACCGCTGGCGGCGCGGCAAATTTCCCATTTTTTATAGGTTGAAAAGCCAGCTCCGCCGCGGCCGCGCAGACCCGATTGTTTTACCTCCTCGATGACCCCCAAAGGCCCCTTTTGAAGGGCACGCACAAACCCCACATAGCCGTCATGAGCAAGATAATGATCGATCTCTTGAGGGTCGATGAAACCGCAATTGCGCAGGATCACCCGCACCTGCGGTTTCAACATGGGCAGATCAAAAAAACGGTTGATGCCGCTTTGTTGGGTGAAGGCTTCATCCCCAAAATGTCCAACGGCTAGTTTGGGAGAGAGAGCACCTTCTAGCAGAGCGGCGCGCAGAATTCGTTTAGCTTTTTCGGGGTTGACTTTAGAATAGGAGAGGCGCGGCATCCCCGGCAACTGAAGGTCCATCAGAGGTTCTAGATAGCAGGGCCCGATGCAGCCAACCTGCAGGATCGTTGCAGGTTGGTTTAGCTCTTCGAGAGTCTCGTGGATGGCTTGCAGCGTATTTAGAGCGCCAGCGGCGCGCCCACAAGAAGCTGTGCCGAGGTAGATCAAGGGCCTTGCGCCGTTTTGCAAGGCAGCCCATTTCTCACGCGCCCGGCGTTGTAACGCAGTAAATCGAGGAAAGGCATTCTCGTTCATCGGTATTTCGTTCTATCAAGCGGAAGCTGCAGCTGAGAGCGGCTCTCGATCTGCTCCGCCAAGCTCAGCTCGTTCGGTGCGAAGTTCGTTGATCTTCTTTTGCAAACGGTCAGTGCTCATTTTGGCATAGATAACCCCATCAATCTCAACTACGGCGGCTTGAGCACAACACCCTAAGCAAGCTACCTCTTCGTAGTCGATTGCGCCGTCTGCACTGGTCTCGCCAGAATGCAGGTGCAATTGTTTTTCTACTTCTAGGGCGAGCTGGGCGCCACCTTGGACATGGCAGGCGGTTCCCATACACACCTTGAGATGGTGTTTGCCCGGCTTTTGAAAGCGAAATTGGGAGTAAAATGAAGCGACACCGTAAATGTGGTTTTCTGAGATTTTGAGCAGGCGGGCAATTTGGCGCACCGACTGCTCAGAAATATACCCTTCGAGTTGTTGAATACGCTGGAGCAAGGGAATCAGATGACCGGGATCGCAATCATCTTGTTGGGTGAGCTGGGTGAGTGCAGGTTTGTTCATCAGTCCGTTTCCTCTTTGGAATGTCTCTGGAGGACACTCCCTGAACAAAGATGATTAAATTTGCGCAAATTTGAAAGATTTTTGCTCTGCTTGAGTATATATAGCAATAATTAAAGACGATAGTGATATATATCAC
>CAKZNJ010000270.1 GCA_937129505.1 uncultured Anaerolineae bacterium
TCAGCTCATTGAGGCGCTGTTCGGTGCGCTTTTGCGCTTCGGCAAGCTCTTCAACCCGCTGTTCGGTGCGCTTCTGCGCTTCTGTCAGCTCATTGAGGCGCTGTTCGGTGCGCTTTTGCGCTTCGGCAAGCTCTTCAACCCGCTGTTCGGTGCGCTTCTGCATTTCAGTCAGCTCATCGACGCGTTGGGTTAGCTCATCGACACGTTGGGCCAAGATGCGTAACTGCTCATCGGTTCGCTTCTGCGCTTCAGCCAATTCGCGCACAACTTGTGGCAGGGTGAGCACTTCCTCGGTCAGCACCAACTGACGTAGCTCAGCCCGCCACTCAGGATGCTTATACAGCAACTCGACAAAAGCACGGTAATCTTGTATCTCGAACGTCATGATGAACTCTCTTAGCTCTATTATACCTGAGATTTCGATACTTGCCCCTTTCTGCTGGTGCTCAATCGTTATACATTCCTTGTAGCGCCCCTTTCTGCCTGTTATATAAAAAATAGTTGCCGAGACTGGAGAATTTCAGGATTTCTCCCCTCGTTCGACAGGACACGCAAGGGCGTGTCACTCCAATGGATGCCAGGGCTACCCCATGTCCTTTCGAAGGAGCGATAGCGACTGAGAAATCTTGAAAGATGTCTCACTAACTGGGTTCGCTGAAGGTAGATCGAATCATACTTGCCGCGATTAAAACGCCGTTTAGAGGACATAAAATCTCTATAAGAAACGGCTTTGCTCACCTCACTTCATGGTATGATTGACATCGTGGAGAGTTGGTATGGACGATAAAATCACCATTATCGAAGGCCCTCCTCCCGTCTTTGAGTTAGCCCAAGACGGGTGGGCGCTAGGTGTTCACGAAGGGCCAAACCAATCGGCATTGGTTTTTACCCGTTTGCGGGCTTTTAATAGTGCCGCCTTGGTTGAGCGTTGCTATAATGCCTGGAGAAGAAAAGGCACCATGCACTTGGAGTATCGCTCCTTGGATGGTTTGCAACAACAAACCCCCATCATCGCTGCCCGCGCTGTCGAGGTGGATGAAGGACCCATGTTATTGCTCTGGCTGCGCATTCCTGCGCAGGATGCTGAATTAGAGATCGGTTTTGACGACGGAAGCGAAGAAAACTAAACTCGACTAACGATCAATGCCCTTCTGGACAGAAGTCCGTCATTTCTTGATGAATGTGCGCAACGGAGCGGATTACCCGTTGCGCCAATTTTTTCGTTGGCGCAGAGGCAACCTGCGCTGGGTAAATGAGCCCAAGGACGCTTTATTCTCCGATCTACCTTCAGAAGAACGGAAAATCGCTGAAGCGCGCGCCCAAAACTTTTTGGAAACCTATCGCCTGCAGCCCTTCCACCAGAACAGCCGAGAGCGAATTTATCGCGAGAGCTTGTATTATTTAGCGCTTTTGGAAGAGGCACTGACTAGAGGGAGGATAAAGTTGAAAGAGGAAATCACCTGTGCTGATATAGGCCCTTCCGACTGGTTCTATGTTCAAGCTCTTTATGCCCTTTTGCGCTGGTATGATACACCGAAAGCCAGAACCGTTACCTTACACGGCTTTGAACGCGACGCATTTCGCGTTTATGCAGATTTTTATTCTCGCTATGACCATGCCCTCAGCCATCTGGCCGGTTTGCAAGGAGTCACGTACTTTCCCCACCCTTTTGAGGCAAAACCCAAGCAGTACGACTTGATTTTTCTGCTTTTCCCCTTTGTATTTCTCGAAGACCATTTGCGCTGGGGGTTGCCAAAAAGCATCTTTGACCCGGTCGCTCTTTTGAATGCGGTCTGGCAGAGTTTGAAAGGCGATGGGGGACTTGTGATTGCCAATCAAGGACGGGCTGAACACGAAGTGCAACAACGGTTAATGCAAATCGCTGGTATCCCAATTCAAGCTGCCTTTATATTCAATTCCCCTTTGTACCGCTATACAATTGATCGCTATGTCCTCGTTGCCATCCATCCCTGAGAAAGCCGAATCATTGGTCGTTTGCGCGCAAACCCATATCCAAGTGCTGGCGGAGAAAATTGGCCCCCGCCCTGCGGGGAGTGTGGCCGAGCGGCAGTCGATGGATTATCTCAGCGGCCTTTTAAGCCAATGGGGTTATCGGGTTCAGCGCGAAGGGGTGGCTTTCGCACCGACACCGCTTTATAACCTGCCCTATCTAATCGGCGCAGCAGCTCTAGGCGTAGCTGGTTGGATGAGCACATTTTTCCCATGGGTGGCATTGGCTTTGCCCTTTCTGTTGATGGTGCTACCGCAATGGTCACGCCAATGGGTGCAAAGTCGCAAGCCGACCAGTTGCAGTGAAAATTTGCTAGCAGAGCTCGATCGCAGTGGACGATCCTCTCCGCCTTCCTTGTTGCTTTGTGCGCATGTTGATACGGCGCGCGCCCTGCCGCTCAGGGAGCCACGACTGCTGCGCATTTACAGTCGCACCATGGATATCCTCCAGCGATTTGCGTGGATGATCTTTGCCGTAGCCCTCTTGCAAGCCTGGGGTTGGCAGGTTGCCCAGGGCTTGATCTACGCTGTTGCGGGTTTGGGTAGCCTAGGGGCATTCTGGTTAGCTGCTTTGCAACTTTCGCCTCTGGTGAGATCGGAGGAACTTTCTTATTCTCCAGGCGCCAACGATAACGCCTCGGGTGTGGGGGTGCTCTTAGCCATCGCTGAACAGTTGGCGGAGCGAGAGGGGGTGTCGAATTCAATTGCCTTTTTATTTACTACTGCCGAAGAGGGCGGCCTATATGGCGCGCGCGATTTTATCTGCAATCATCTCGATTGGGCTAGAACGACGGCAGTGGTATGTTTGGATATGGTCGGTCAGGGTGATCATTTGTACTATGTTGTAAAAGAGGGGGTTTTTAAGCCGTTACAAACCTCGCTCGATTTACAGAACGCCCTTCGTCAAGCAAATCCATCCATTCAACCGTTGTGGCATACCTTACGCAGCGGCGATTATGCCGCCTTTTGTCAAGCCGGTTTTCATGCCATTGGGTTGGAAAGCGGTGGTAAATCGCTGGCAGATTGGCGCTACCATTCGATTTATGATACGGTGGATGGAATAAACCCTCAGATGTTGAGGGAAGTTTTGCAGACGGTGCTAATTTTGCTTGAAAATTACACAGAGAAGAGCAATGCTAGCTTAATTTAAAAACGGCAGAACGACCCGTTGTGTCACCAGCAGGAAAAAGCTCCCGACCATACAAATGATCAGAAACAACAGGAGAGAGACGAAAAAACGCTGAAAGGCGGTTAAGCCCAAGAAGCGTCGCTCGCGGTACTGTCTTCGTGGCGCTGGTTCGCGCGCCGGTTCTAAAAATGCTTGGGAACTCGCTTGCTCTCTTAATTCATCTAACGACATTTCAAACACCTCCGCTTGAAAGGGTGGGGCGTAAACGAATCTCCCCAAAATAGAGCGTTTGATTCTCGCCGTTCGCCAGCCGCAGGATTAGATTGCCCTCGGCGTTTAGTCCCTGCAGGGTGCCTTCACAAATCAGTTCGCTATCATTTTCCAAGTTCTTTAGCACTTGTACACTCTGCTGACGATAAGCCAGCCGCGCCTCCCAGCTTTCTCTAAAAGTTTCTTCCCGCAGATGAGAGCGCCACAGGAGCAGGCGTTCCAAGATTGCGGCTAAGAGTTGAAAACGATTTACTGTCATAGGCGCCCCGTCAGCGAGGGGCAGATTGTCCTCGATACAGGTGGCTGGGAAGAGCGCGGCATCCATAGGAGGTACTGCGGACGGTGCAATATTGATACCAATTCCTAATACAACACTGAGCGGCGCGTTTCCCTGCCAGTGTGACTCGACCAAAATACCGCAGGTTTTACGTCCGTTCAGCAAAACATCATTCGGCCATTTGATCTGGGGTTGCAAGCCATATAAGCCTTCCAAGGCTTCACAAACAGCAAGGGCGCCTAAGCCGGTAATGAGGGTTGGGTGAGCAGTCTCAACGCGGCGGATGATTAAACTGAAGGCAAGTGACGCTCTTGGAGCCGTGAACCATTGGCGTCCAAAACGCCCGCGTCCGGCGGTTTGTTCATCAGCAACGATCAACGCCAGATCAGGCGCTCCCTGTTCGAGCCAGGCTGCGGCTTCGTCCATCGTTGAGCCCAAGCGCTCGAAATAACGAATGGCTCCCAAGGGTAAACCCTTTAGGGCAAGGCTTAGTGCTTCGTGTTCGTTATTCAAAACCATCCTTCTGTCCTTGTCCACAACCGTAGTGTCTCCTGCTCGTGACCATGGCGAACCGAATTAGGATAATCATAGCATAAAAAGAAAATATAATTCGATTAGGGTTTTAGAACCCACCTGGGAGACTCTATGAAACTGGATTCTGAAAAACATTATTTTCAAGAACCAACTGCTTCGTATTTGCCCCCTAAGGGACAGTTAACTCTGATTGAATGGTATCGTCCCACGGATTCGAAGGGCAGGATCGAACCAATGTCAGGCAATGGAAAGTACGTTGACGTTGTCTTTCGCGATCTGGTTCCTTACCTCCCTTCGACCCCTTATGGGACCTTTGGTTTATATCGCTATCCAGCAAAATTTATTCCTCAAGTTGTCGCTTACGTGATCGAACGTTATGGTATTCGAGGCCAGACGATCCTCGATCCTTTCGCAGGTTGTGGCACAAGTGGTTTGACGGCGCGGCTCTTCGGTTTGAATTATGAGCTATGGGATTTGAATCCATTATTGGAGATCTTACACGAAATTGCCATTATGAAACCTAGCTCTGTCGACAGTTCGGCGATTGTCAACGAAATGGCAAATTGTACTTCTGAATGGCTTCCTCACTGGCGCAACCTTACTTATTGATTCCCTAACCAAGTCCTTCGGTTCCTAAGCCGATTGTGGGGTTACTATCACCATCTTGCCGAACCTCAGATCAAAAAAGTGATCACTGTGCCGTTGTTGAAATTGACTCGCAGTTTTTCATACAACGATGCACAAAGACAGAAGCTTTCGCGTTCTCCAAAGGTGATTCAAAGGGTCGAAAACTTTTTAGCAGGCAACTGGCAGGAACAGGCTTTATCAATGCTTCAGACCGAGATAAAAGCGGTGATCAACAGACAGGTAGAATATCAAGGCTTGATGATTGATCAAGCTTGCCTTTCAGCGAAGATTCGGGCCGGCATTGATACCATTCAAACTGCCTACGACTTGAGAAGCTATGAAGGGTATCTGTGGGATTTGTTAATCACTTCACCGCCCTACCTGCAGGCACAAGAGTACATTCGGGCATCTAAAATTGATTTGTTCTGGATGGGTTATCAGGAAGATCAAATTCGTGCCTTGAGCAATAAAGAATTACCCTATCATAAAGTTGAGCCGGTATCCATTCATTCTGCGACCTTTGAAATTTATCGTCAAAAACTGCTCGAACCGAAGATTTTGCAGGTTTACGAGCGGTACTTTTTCAGTGTTTTAGGTGCCTTGACAGCCCTTGCCGAACACGTGCGTGAGTATCTGTTCTTATTTGTAGGCCCTGCCAGTTTACGGGCTGAAGCAATCCCAATTGACCGCATCTTTGCTGAGCATTTCGAGAGTCTTGGTTGGACTCATGAAGTAACCTTGGTGGATGTGATTGTCTCAAGGGTTCTTTTCCGTTCAAAGAAGAATCCAGCTACTGGTTTGGATAATCACCGTATGAGGACCGAACATCTGATCGTTCTCCGAAGAAATTCAAACGATAACTCATAACAAGCTTAGAGGAGGTTTGAGCTTTGCCACGGGATCCTGAACGTGGAAAAGATGCTGCCGTCACCGGCTTTGCCAATGAGCATATTGCGGTAGGGCTTCTGATGAAGCGCTATCAGAATGTGTCCTTAGTGGATTTACCCTTATCTGCATATGACATCATCATTGTGCGCACGGGAGATGATGGAGCAGAGCAGATTATCCGAGCTCAAGTTAAGACGGCTCGAAACAACTTAAGCTTTATTGGTGGAGAGCGAGGTGGGGTGGACCGCCAATACAAGTCGGGGGTGAAAAAATATCGCCAGAGTGTTCAAACGGCCGACGTAGTGATCGGGGTTCACGAAAACGAGGATGGGAGCTATAGCTTTTATTTCATACTGACTTGCCTAATTGATGCTCTGCATCAAGATAGCATCTCACTGCGTAAAGTCGTTCGGCTAAAAGACAATTTCGAGATGCTAGAGCGGTGCACTGATCGGGAGTGGGTACTAAGTCAAGCCCGCCAGCTTGGGATTTTGTCTTAATTTGCCCTACCTTTTTTGCAAAGCTCGTGATATACTACCGACCGCTCTATTAGAAGAGCAAAATCACTCACGTCTTCTGACCTGTCTGTGCGTGCCGCTGTGGGGAAAACGCCTTGCAGCATGCGGTTGCAGGCGGGGTGGACGAGGCGGAGGAATAACGCAAAAAAAGGAGTCTGTGTATGTCTGTCGTTTCCATGAAAGCTCTCTTGGAAAGCGGTGTTCATTTTGGACATCGCACGCAAAAATGGCACCCTGCCATGAAGCCATATATCTTCACCGAGCGGAATGGCATCCATATCATTGATCTGCAAAAGACCTCGAAGGCGATTCAACAAGCCTATAACGTGGTGCGTGACACGGTCGCCGAAGGAGGAACACTGCTGTTCATCGGCACCAAGCGTCAGGCGCAAGAGACGGTGCAAGCAGAAGCAGTGCGTTGTGGTATGCCCTATGTAACCGTGCGGTGGCTAGGGGGGATGTTGACCAACTGGCGAACAATCCGCCAGCGCATTAACGAACTGGAAAAACTAGAGCGTATGCGCGATAAAGGCGAGTTTGAACGCCTGACGAAAAAAGAAGCCTTGATCTTACTCCGCAAAATCGAACGGCTAGAGGTCTTGCTCGGCGGCGTGCGTCAGATGGTGCGCTTGCCCGAGTTGGTTTTCGTCGTGGATGTCCATCGCGAAGCTACGGCGATTCACGAGGCAAACCTGCTCAACATCCCCGTCATTGCGATGGTGGATACCAACTGCGATCCCACGAACGTGGACTACGTCATCCCGTCCAATGACGATGCCATTCGAGCGGTTAAGTTGGTGGTATCCAAGATCGCCGATGCGGTCATTGAGGGCAAAGCCTTACGCAAGGAAATTCCTGAGGAAGCCCTTGTCTCGATGCCAATGGCAGAAGAAGAAGAGCTGTCGGACGAGGAATTGCTTGGCGAGGCGACTCTGGCGAAGATCAGCGGGCGCATCAAAGCCCCTCTGGATGAGGATGTCTTTAGTGAGCATGAAGATGACGCGTACGATATCGATTGGGGTACAGATGATGAAGAAGAAGAAAAATTGCGCAGCCGCGCAAGCCGAGACGAAGACGATGAATTTGAAGATTTAGATGAAGATGAGGAATAGTTATGGCGATCACAACGGAACAAATTAAGGAATTACGCGAAGCTACGGGTGTAGGAATTTTAGAGTGCCGCAAAGCCTTAGAACAGGCTAACGGGGACTTTAAGAAAGCTGTTGATTTCCTGCGCGAGAAAGGGCTTGCCACAGCCGCCAAGCGGGCTGACCGTCAGGCTTCTGAGGGTGTCTTAGAGCTTTATTCGCATGGCGGTGGACGGGTAGGGGTGATGGTAGAGGTGAATTGTGAAACGGATTTTGTTGCCCGTTCCGAACCCTTCCGCACCTTTGCCCATGAGATTGCGCTGCAAATTGCCGCTGCTGCGCCGCGCTATATCCGCGAAAGTGACATCCCCGAAGAAGAGTTGGAACATGAACGGCAGATTGCTCGCGCTCGTGCCCTAGAAGAGGGCAAACCAGAAGCAGTGGTAGATAAAATTGTCGCTGGCCGCATCGAAAAATTCAAAGACGAGGTTTGTCTTCTCCGTCAGCCCTATATCCGCGATGAGAATATCACCATCGAAAAACTGCTGTTACAAAATATCGCTTCGATGGGAGAGAATATCATCATCCGCCGTTTCGTTCGTTGGGAACGAGGCGAGAGCACCGAAGACTAGGTTACTAAGAGCCAACCTATGGGTTGGCTCTTTTTATGATTGAGGAGCAGGTTCATGTCAAAAGAGATCATATATCATCGCATCTTGCTGAAGCTGAGCGGGGAAGCGCTTGCCGGTCCAGATGGATTTGGAATCGATCCATACCAAGCTGAAGAGATCGCTGAACGGGTACAAGAAGTTTGTGATGAAGGGGTGACGGTCGCAATTGTGATCGGCGCTGGCAATTTATGGCGCGGCCGGATTGGCTTAGATCGAGGTATGGATCGCGCTACAGCCGACTATATGGGGATGCTAGCCACAGTGATGAACGCTCTTGCCCTGATGGATGCCATGGAGCGGCGCGGCATGATCACGCGCGTGCAATCGGCGATCGAAATGCGGGCGGTAGCAGAACCGTATATTCGGCGGCGGGCAATCCGCCACCTAGAGAAAGGGCGAGTAGTGATTTTTGGGGGTGGTACGGGCAACCCCTATTTCTCGACGGACACGGCTGCCGCGCTGCGCGCCATGGAGATTGGTGCGGATGTGCTGATCAAAGCGACCAAAGTGGATGGCGTCTATGATTCTGATCCGGTCAAGAACCCCAACGCCAAACGTTTTGAGCGATTGAGTTATATGGAAACCATCAACCGTCGCCTTGAGGTGATGGACAGCACAGCGATTTCATTGTGCATGGATAACCACCTGCCAATTCTGGTTTTGAACCTTTGGCAGGAAGATGTCTTGCGCAAGGCGATTTACGGCGAGCCGGTTGGGACGTTGGTCAGCGATTAGGAGAATTGATTTTGGAGCGGGCTAGGGGTAAATCTATTAAGCTCAGCGCAAACATATTCTAGCTTTCTCAAAGTCGAATAGTTAGGGAAGTGTTCCTTCGGGAGCGCAGGCATCCTCGCCTACACCCCAGGGGAAGAGGACGTCTGCTTTCCCAACACTTCTCTTGATGCTTTGTCAAAGGACTAGGTGAAAGTTATTCCAGATGCGTTGATTGCTTTGGAACAGAGCAGAATGGCGGATTGGGTACTTGGCTAGCGCAAAATGCGGCGAAGAATGTCCACACTCTAAACTGCTCCATAGCCTAATGGAACACTCCTTGCTTGTCTCTGATTTAATGGGGGGCAGGATGTGCTGGCGTATTCGTGAATAATTTCCAACATACGCCAGTCTTCAACTTAGATGAGGAAGAGTGGGCAGACTTAAACCGCTTGCTACCATCAGGTGGGAGCTCAGAGGCTCATAGCATAGCAACGGCTCTCGATCTCTCGTCCCAGCCAGGGTTGCCAGAGATCCGTACGGCGAGCCTCTACAAGGACAAAGCCTATTTTTTCATACAAATAACAGGCAGCCTTATTCTCAGAGGTAGTCTTCAGATGTACCCCAACGACCTGTTCGCGGCGTAACTGATGCAAGTAACAATCCAATAGAGCTTCGCCTATTCCTCTCCCTCGTTGCGATGCTGCTACGTTGACATGCAAATGGGCGGGAAAACGCGAAAGGTCAGCGGTTGGGATTTCTTTTTTCAAAAGAGCCTTGCCAAGTCGCCATAAATACAAGGCGCTTTTCTTGCCCAGATGATATTCCCCTCTGCAAAGCTTGGAGATAAGGCGGGGGAGAATACTTCTGGTTATCGTTGCATTCATACCTTGCGTGTCCACACAACCGAACAAATATCCAACCACTTGTTGATCTTTTTCTGCTACCCAAGCATGCTGAGATTCAAAGTCGACGTAATAAGCACAGAAAGCATCGCAATATAGGGAACGGTCTTCAAAGAAGTATTCCAATGGCTTGCCGAAGAAAGCTGTATCTGCAGCGATTTGAAATACGGACAGCCGATCCATTGTCTGAAGGGGACGAATACCAAATGAAGCCATAGCAGTCAGCGCGAACTTCCTTCGAAGGGGGAGACGTAAATAGCTTGCCAGGCAATTTGATCTAGCACACCTAAAGCCCCATTGCGAACTTCGGCGCTGACGAAAAGTAACCATGGATGGCTGAGCGTTTCCATGGCGATTTGGGTACAAACGAGATTCTGGCGCACATTTGCCCTACTGCGAAGGGCTTGACCTGCCCTACCATCTGACGAATAGTGAAGGACATTTTCGTTGTCATCCACAGCTAAGAGACGCAAGATATAGATAAAGGGCCCATTTGCGCGGCCGCGCAGCTCGGCACAGAGCCAGAGCTCATCGTCCATACTATGGGCAGCATATAGAGCGATCCAATCGGAGGCAGGCACTAGGCGGCGCGAGATAAAGTCTCCTTGTGGGTCCTCCTTGATGGGTAAGATTGGCTCTTCGGTCAGATTCAGCCAGCTCGTCGGCTGTAGTGGATCACCAGTGAGGACAAAGTCGAGGCTTGTGAGTTCGGGCATGTCGAATAGTTCATTGCGGCGCACAAAACTGAGCAATAAATTTCGCAATGTGCCCAATTGGCTTTGGTAAGTTAGGATCGCCTTTTCTTTTCCTGCGACTTCGTTTTCTGTCAAATCCAAACGATACCATTCAGAATCTACACTCCACAGCTTATTTGGCGGTAAGAGGTCGGCTTCTGGAGCGTATCTCTTCGGGTAAGGAAAGTCGGGGCGATGAATCAGGTATGCTAGCAGCATGGGCTGATAATTGGGAGCGTGTTTTTGGATGAGATATACAGCCAGCCTCACAAAAGCGCTTAATCCCCAATGGTCGGGGTGTATATCGGCCGGATGGGGATAAATGATCAGGTCGGGCTGAAAGGACTCGATAATGCTACGGATAT
>CAKZNJ010000271.1 GCA_937129505.1 uncultured Anaerolineae bacterium
ACGCGCAACCTGTACGACCTGCGGGCGGTAAAAAAACTCCCCCCTGATGCCATCCAGGTTGCTCTGGAATTAAACACCGATCCTTCCGCCCGCAATATCCGTGTTGCCGTAGTGGTCGAAAGTGAGGAAGTGCGCCGCGCCATCGAGGAGATCGAGGCGCTTACCGTGCCGGCGGGAGTGGAATTGGGCATCTTCACCCAGCTTGAAGAAGCCGAGAGCTGGCTCAGCCGCCCCCTCACCCAGCTGATCTAGGAGTAGCTTTCCCCATGGAGAGGTTAAGGGCTACCCGCTTACAAATCGGCAAATGGACTTTTGAGTGGGGCAAACGCACCTATATCATGGGCATTCTGAATGTGACACCGGATAGTTTCTCCGGCGATGGACTCATGAAAAATGGGCAAGATTTCGTCGCTAAGGCGCTCGAACAAGCGCGCCGCTTTGTAGCTGCTGGCGCTCACATCCTCGACATCGGCGGGGAAAGCACGCGCCCTGGCTCGCAGCCAATCAGCGCTGAAGAAGAGTTGGCTCATGTGCTGCCGGTCCTCGAGGCAGTGACAAAAGAACTGGATGTGCCGATCTCCATTGACACCTACAAAGCAGCTGTTGCCGAAGAAGCTTTGCGAGCTGGCGCTCTAATCGTCAACGATGTGTGGGGCTTTCACGCCGACCCGGCAATTGCAGAAGTAGCCGCCCGCTATCAAGCTGCAGCGATCTTAATGCACAACCGCAGTTCTTGGGCACACGCCGAGATCAAAGAAAAACTTGGCGGGCGCTATGTGGGCATCCCGTATGACAATCTCATTGCAGATATCCAACGCGAACTGCTGGAGAGCGTAGCTATCGCTCATGCCGCCGGCATTCCCGATGAGCGTATTATCCTCGACCCTGGTATTGGCTTTGGCAAATCTACCGAGCAAAACCTAGAACTGGTGGATCGTTTGAGCGAAATACGCGCCTTGGGCTATCCGATTTTATATGGGCCCTCGCGCAAATCCTTTATCGGTTATACTTTAGACTTACCCCCCGATCAACGGTTGGAAGGCACAGCGGCCGCTGTGGCTGTTGGAATTGTGCGCGGGGCGGATATTGTGCGCGTCCATGACGTTGAAGCCATGGCACGCGTTGCCCGCATGACCGATGCCATCGTGCGCCGTTCTGCCTAGGGGTAAACCCAAAGGAGAAACGATGACAGCGAAAGATGAGTTTGGTATCCGTCAGGTATTGAAGACCTCCCATGGGGATTATCTCTACTACAGCTTACCCCTGCTGGAGAAACAGGGTTTGACTCGTCTCGACCGCCTTCCTTATTCCCTGCGCATCTTGCTAGAATCGGTTGCGCGTCTGTGCAACCAAGCCGAAATTACCCGCCAGAATGTGTTGAATCTTGCAGGCTGGCAACCGCATAAGAGCGAACGCCCCAATTTGCCTTTCCGCCCGGCGCGAGTGATCATGCAAGATTTTACCGGTGTGCCGGCAATTGTGGACTTGGCTGCGATGCGCTCAGCCGTGCAACGCCTCAAAGGTGACCCCCAGCGCATCAACCCACAGGTGCCAGTCGATCTAGTGATCGACCACTCGGTGCAAGTGGACTTCTTTGCCAATCCAGATGCCCTGCAACGCAATGCTGAGCTGGAGTTCCAACGCAACCGTGAGCGCTATGAATTTCTGGCTTGGGGTCAAAAAGCTTTTCGCAATTTCCGGGTCGTACCGCCAGCTACGGGAATCGTTCATCAGGTCAACTTAGAGTATCTGGCAGAAGTGGTGATGGCCGCTGAAGAGGAGGGGGAACGAATCGCCTTCCCAGACACCCTCGTCGGCACCGATTCGCACACGACCATGATCAACGGCTTAGGCGTGGTGGGATGGGGAGTGGGAGGGATCGAAGCGGAAGCGGCGATGTTGGGCATGCCTATCGATTTGAGTACCCCTGATGTGGTGGGCTTTCGACTCATCGGTGAGCTGCGCCCGGGTGTCACAGCTACTGATCTGACCCTAACTATCACGCAAATTTTGCGCAAACATGGCGTGGTGGAGAAGTTTGTCGAGTTCTTTGGGCCCGGCTTAGACCACATGTCCCTGCCCGACCGCGCCACCATTGCCAATATGGCTCCCGAATACGGCGCAACGATTGGCTATTTTCCGATCGACGAAGAGACCTTACGCTATCTGAGAGCCACCGGCCGCAGCCCGGAGTTAGTCGAGCGGGTCGAGCGTTACGCCAAAGAACAGGGCATTTTCCGCACCGCCACTGCCCCCGAGCCGCACTACAGCGAATTGATCGAGCTGGACCTCTCCACCATCGAACCCAGCGTTGCCGGTCCGAAACGCCCTCAGGACCGCCTCTCTTTGTCCTCGGTCAAAGAATCGTTCGTCAAATCATTGCTCGCACCGATCAGCGAACGCGGTTACGCTCTCTCACCCACCGAATTGCAAGCCAGAGCGGTCATCGGCGTTAATGGCGGCAGTGTGGAGCTCAAGCACGGCTCTGTGGTAATCGCTGCGATCACTTCTTGTACCAACACTTCCAATCCATCGGTGATGGTGGCAGCCGGTTTGTTGGCAAAGAAAGCGGTGGAACGAGGTTTACAGGTCAAACCCTATGTTAAGACCAGTCTGGCGCCCGGCTCGCGGGTGGTGACGGAATATCTTGCCCAAGCTGGTTTGTTAGAACCACTTGCCGCACTGGGCTTCAATCTGGTAGGGTATGGCTGTACCACCTGTATCGGCAACTCCGGCCCTTTGCCCGGCGAAGTGGTCAAAGCTATTACCACCGCCAATCTAGTCGCCGCCGCTGTCCTTTCTGGCAACCGCAACTTCGAGGGACGGGTACATCCGTATGTGCGCGCCAATTTCCTCGCCTCGCCGCCCTTGGTGGTGGCTTATGCGTTGGCTGGCAGTGTGGACGTTGACCTGAGCCGCGAACCGCTTGGCTATGACCGCGACGGCAAGCCCGTTTATCTATCCGAGTTGTGGCCCTCCGATCAAGAGATTCAGGAGACCATCGCCCAAACCCTCAGCGCCGAGCTGTTCCGCACAAAATACGCTCAGGTATTCGATGGAAACCCGACTTGGAACGCCATTGCCGAACGGTACGGCGAACAAGCTAGCCAGGTCTATCCGTGGGATGAGTGGTCGAGCTATATTCAGATGCCGCCCTTTTTCGAGGACTTCACCCCCCAACCCGCTCCTTTGCAAGACATCCATGGCGCTCGCGTGTTGGTCTTTTTAGGCGATTCGATTACCACCGATCACATTTCGCCTGCCGGGGCGATCGCAAGCGAGTCGCCGGCGGGGAAATATCTGATCGAACACGGCGTGCAGCCGCGCGATTTCAATTCCTATGGGGCGCGGCGGGGGAACGATCGGGTGATGACGCGCGGCACCTTTGCCAACATTCGCCTCAAGAACCGCCTGCTAAACGGCGTAGAAGGCGGTTACACCTTGCATTTGCCCGACCGCCAGCAAATGTCCATCTTCGATGCCGCAATGAAGTACAAAGAAGAGGGCATTCCCTTGATTGTCTTGGCGGGCAAAGAGTACGGCAGCGGTTCCAGCCGCGACTGGGCTGCCAAAGGGACGCGCTTGTTAGGCGTGCGGGCGGTTCTTGCCGAAAGTTTCGAACGCATTCACCGTTCTAACTTGGTCGGGATGGGCGTGTTACCTTTGCAGTTTTTACCCGGCGAGAACGCCGATCAACTGAACCTGTATGGGACAGAGATTTATCATCTGCGTGGCATCTCGGATCCGCGTCCCAATAAACGGATTCATGTCACGTTTCACCGGAAGGACGGCAAGGAATATCATTTTCAAGCCGTGATGCGCTTGAACACGCCGACCGAAGTGCAGATCTACCGCCATGGGGGTATCCTGCCCTTCGTCCTGCGTCGCCTGCTCGGCTGGGCTTAGACTCGGTAGAAAGGACGCAAAGCGGTAAGACGAAAGGTTCGCTTACCGCTCTGCCCAAAAGACGTGCAGAGAGAAGAGAGATCACTCCGAATCTGCGCCGAGTTCTTCCTCTTCTTCGATCACCGGTTCTTCTTCTTTAGGTCTGCGGTCTAGAATTTGCATTTGCTTGGCGATGACGCGGGTGAAATAGCGGGTAACGCCGTTTTGCTCAAAGCGACTAGTACGCAATTTTCCTTCAATGTACACCAAGCGCCCCTTGTTGAGGTATTGTTCACAAATCTCACCCAATTTGCCCCAAACCTCGATATTGAACCAATCGGTCGTCTCGTGCGTTTCACCGTTCTTATCGCGCCATCGTTGGCCGACTGCCAGGTTAAAGCTGGTCACTTTCTTGCCGCTGGCTGTGTAGTGCGAAGAGGGTTTATTCCCCAACCGACCGATCAATTGCACACGATTCAACGCCGGCATCTTACTGTCCTCCATACGAAATAGTAGAAAATGAAAAGGAACCTTATGGATACTGTACTCTTGAGCGGCGTTTCTGTCAAGCGCGCTGGAGGCAATTCGGGGCGCTGGCTAAAGGGGACGAAAAACCGAAAGGGGAGAGCCAACGACAGCTTTCTTAGGGCTTTTTCACAAAAAAAATATCGGTCTTAATTGGCAAAATTGAGCAGGCTGACAACCAACACATCAAGGAGGAGCAAGAAGGTGTGATTGTGCAATTATGCTTTAACCACCCTACGAATTTAGTCTTCTTTCATTGAATCGTTATGAATAAAGGATACAGCAACATAGGGTGAAGCGCAGGCCGTTGGGAGGTGCAAATCTGTTGTCAGGGCGACACGATGAAACTGAAACAAGCTTGCACGCTTTTTTAGTTTCATGGTTTAATCACAGCCACAAAAGACACTGACGAAGTTTTTAGCCACTACCGAGACTTCTCCCCTGAGACCGAAATCGCTATGAGATGAATTTGCCCTCCAAATCATTGCTCGTGAGACGAAATTACTGCCTCTTCCTAATCGGGCAAGTTTTCTCTGCTGCGGGAAGCACCTTAAGTTCTCTGGGGTTATTATGGTATGCTTCAGTCGAAGCAGAAACACCTTTAATTGGTGCTGTTTGGGGGTTACCTTCTGCGCTAAGTTTTGTATCGGGAGCGATAGCAGATTGGATCGATCGGCGGCGCATCATGATCGTAACGGATATTTTGAGTGCAACTAGGCGGATTACTAGCGGAAGACAGTCTGTTCGCGGTTTTTGCCCTAGGTCCCATTTTGATCGGCTTTGCTGGCTTCCGCTTTCCTATGGCTCGACCGCTCCGTGTTAAGCTGACGCCCTAATGATTACCTCCAACTGGTCATCCAAGAAATAAAGAGATGAGCAAGACAAGAGTTTTACGCCTCATTGATTATCTCGCTTTTACCGCCTTGACAGCTTTTTTGGTACTAACGGTTCTTCGGTCTGGTAGAGCAAATATTCAGACCGACGCAATTGACTACTACGCAATTTTGCAAAGGCTGACTCATAAGAGCGCCAATCCCATCGTTAGCAATCTTCACTTCGTTGAGCAACGTTCCCCAGGCTATCCCATCCTTTCGCTGTTACCCTACGCTTTGCTTTCTACTCTTATTGACCCCTTCGTGCAGACGGAAGAGATTGTTCTTCCTTCCAATCCCCTCGACCCTTTTCGGCAACCCCCCACGGAAAGACTGCTCTTGCCCCCTCAGCCTCTTCTGTTGCGGCACATTTTCTTCAAGAATTTCTATATCCAATCACAGGATAGCTGGTTTGAGTGGAAGATCATCGGTTCCATGCTGATGACGAGCTATGCCTTTCTGTTTATCGGTTTGATGTTTGCGGTGAAATCTTTGGCTCTTGACCATCCGTCCTTCGTAGGCGCCAGCCTGGCTCCCTTGATCGTCATCACTTCTGGCGTTTTTATGCACAACATTGTCAATACGCCTGCCTACGCCACGCTGACCGCATTTGGACTTAGTTCTCTATTCGCTTACTTTTTTAGGCAAGGATTTGTAGAACAAAAGCTTCTGCCGCAGTACCTGTCAGGCTTGTTCGGAGGGCTTTTGGTGCTAACCCGCCTCGAAACGGTGGTCATCGCCACCGTGGTACTTGTTTCGCTCTTGATCAGGAGGCAATTTGACTTTGTAAAACACTACCTGCTGGGCGCTTTAGTGAGCGTTTTTCTGTTAGGCATATACAACCTTTTGCAGTTTGGCAATCCGCTCCATATGGGAATCCTTAGAGGAGACATCAATCGCTTTTCTCTGGATTGGGGCTACCTCTACGCCAATCTGTTCCATCCCCAATCGGGGGTTGTGTTTTGGTCACCGCTGGTATTGCTGGGAATGCTCGGCCTTTTTCTGGATGATAAGCCATCGAACAAACTCTTAGCTATCAGTTCATTCGCATTGCTTGCCTTGCTTCTTGTCAGAGTGCCCATCATGTACACCTGCGTTGGGCAAGGGACAAGGCTTATTGGGGGATTGCCGGTCATGTGTCCAAAGGACATGGCAGATGCACTAAGGCTCGTTCGCTTTGACATCAATCGCTATCTAACGGTCATCATTCCCTTTTCGGTGATCGGGCTTCGAATATTTGCCACATGGACGGTCAAACGCTTGCAGGGACAGGGATGAGGACAGGCAGATGCTCATTAAGCAACGCGGCGAGGGGTGAAATCACACACCAAAAAGCCCAATTGCGCGGCTTACTTTGCGCACAGCCTTTCCTTCTCCAGTCGAACGCAGTTCTTCCCCTGTCATTTCAAGATAAAATGCCTCTTCAACCCCCTTTTCGGGGTTGGCAAAGGCTGGTATCCTTAGAGTAGCAAACCACGTGACGAGGTGTCCATGTATATTGCAATCGAAGGCGTCATCGGGGTCGGCAAAACCACCCTTGCCCGGCTCCTGCAACCGATCTTTCAAGCCAACCTGCTGTTAGAAGTCTTTGAAGAAAATCCCTTCCTTTCCAGTTTTTACGCTGACCGCCAGCGCTATGCCTTTCAGACGCAAATTTTCTTTCTGCTCAGCCGTTACCGCCAACAGCATCAAGCAGTGCCACAGTTGCTGGGTAGCGGCAAACCGCTGATCGCCGATTACACCTTTGAAAAGGACGCTCTGTTCGCCCGAATCAACTTACAAGGGGATGAATTGGAGATGTACTGGCGTGTCCACGAAGCCCTAGCCGAGAAAATTCCCCTGCCGCAGTTGGTTGTGTTGTTAAGAGCCGATGTTGACGTGCTCATGCAACGTATTGCCCTGCGCGATCGTCCCTACGAACGCAACATCGAGCGCAGCTATATCCAACAACTTAGCGAGGCTTATGATTGGCATTTCCTCGAAAACCGCCAGCCGGGCAGTTCGCCGGTCTTGGCAGTGGACACCAACGATCTGGATTACGTTCGCAATCCCCAAGACCTGAACAACGTCGTAGAACGCATCCGTCAAGCCCTTCGCCTTTCACCCTTTCAGGCGGCATTACCTTTACAAGTGGAGGAGTAATATCCATGCGGATCACGTCCGAGACCCTGCGCGAGATCGCCAGAGAAGCGGTCGAACAACGTGTTCGAGCAGACCCAACCATTCTAGCCGCTTATCAATGCGGAGCGACGTTAGGAGATGACTTCTTACTGGGCGGCACCCTAGATATTGACCTTGTGTTCATCCACATTGACCAAGTCACTCCTGTTCGAGAGATTGTCCGCCTGACCGATGAGGTGCACCTCGACATTGCCCATCAGCCGCAAAAGCAATATGAGCCGCCGCGCGCCTTGCGCCTTCATGCTTGGTTGGGACCAACGATCTACACGTGCAAGCCCCTTTATGACCAGCGCCACACGCTGGATTTCATCCAAGCGAGTGTGCGGGGCATGTTTAACAGCCCGCAAACGGTCTTAGGGCGCGCCCGGCCGCAAGCAGAACACGCCCGTCAGATGTGGTTCGAGCTAAACGAAGCAAAGACAGAGGCCGGGCTCGACCAGATCCGGTTATACCTGAAAGCGTTGGAACATGCGGCCAATGCCATTGCCCTTTTGAGCGGTGAGCCGTTGACCGAACGGCGTTTTGTGCTCAAATTCAAACAGCGGGCGGCGGCCATCGGTCGCCCAGGCCTAGCGGCAGGGCTGATCGGCTTACTGGGAGGGGCAGATCTGCAACGGGAGACCCTGCAGGCATGGCTGCCATTGTGGGAGCAAGCCTATCACAGCTTACCCGAAGCCCCCCGCGCCATCTCCCTCCATGCGGTGCGCAAAGCCTACTATGGCCGAGCGCTGCAAGCCTTGATGGAAGGAGAAGAGCCGCGGGCGGCTCTATGGCCCCTGCTCAGCACTTGGCAAGAAATGGCGCGAGAGATGGGAGCCGACTCGGCTGCGGGTCAAGGGTGGCAGGAGGTCATCTCGCAGCTAGGGTTGAGCGGCAGTGATTTCTCTCAGAGAGTAGAAGCCTTTGACGCCTTTCTGGATCAGGTGGAGGAAGCTCTAGAAGAATGGGCAGAGCGCAGCGGCGCCTGAAACTGTTTCACGTGAAACATTCCCTGCAGAGGACACCAGCGGCAATGTTTCACGTGAAACACACCAACGGCGATTAGAGCGCTGCATCGTAACCGACCGGCGAGGAAGGACGGCTAGGCTCAAGAACGGGCAAGCGTTTGCTCCACACGAGCCACATCACAAACAAGCCAATGCCGAGCCAACCACTCAAGCTCAAGAGTGTCCCCCCATAGGTAATATCCACCTCGCGCAAAAAGAGCAGCGGTAAGCCCGCCGTTGCGTTCAAAGAACCGTGCGCCAACGCCGGCGCCCACGGCGAGCGGGTGCGCAAATACAACCAAGAAAAGATCGCCCCCATCAGAACACAAAAAATCGTCATCAGAAACACGCCCAAGAACGGGTGCGAAGGGTAATTATGACCCTGCAAGATGGCGGGGGCGTGCCAAAACCCCCAGACCGCTCCGCTGATCAAAATCGCCCGTCCTTGACCGAGGGGCAACAATTGGGGTAGTAAAAAGCCCCGCCAACCCAGTTCTTCACCCAAGCCCAACAGGGTGTTTACCAAAGGCGCTAAAGTCAGAGAGATCACTGCCTGAAGGACTACAATCAACCAAGGGGGAATGCTTTGCCCACCCGGTGCGCCTTCCATCGCCTGGCGAATCAGCTCAAATTCCAAATCCAATTTGCCCCAGCCCACCAAAAGCGCCACCAATCCGCTCAACACAGCCAAGGCAGGCGGCAACAACCATGCCCACAGGTACTCTCTCCTCTCCCCCAAATGGCGCAAGTTCAAGACAGAAAGCGGCTGGCGCAAGCCGTAGCGGGTGGCAAGAATCGCCCCCACACCCGGCGCCCACATCGCAGCCGACCATGCGATCAGCCTCACGGTTTGAGCGAGCATTCCCTGTGACTCGCGAAAAGCCAGCGGTATCAGAAACAAAATCCAAGCAAGGCAAAACGTGACCCCAAAAAAGATGAGTAAGGCTTTGCGGTTCATTATTTTATCCTTTTCTGCTGCGCACACTTTGCTTTTCTCTGGCTGCGATGAAAGCCCAGCATACGCCCTAAACTCGTTTCGTAACCTTTCTCCTCTTGCGGTCGGACAGGGAGAGTTGCATTAGCGATCAGTCTTCTGGCTGAGCGAATGCTCCCCCCCCAATTTCAACCGCTGTAGGGACATCCGCTCAGCGCGGCAGGGAGCGTTGTCTCCGCGCCCGATCGGTGAGGGGACGCTTTGCCACAGCGCGCACCCTACCGCTACGGTAGTCGTACGCCACCGAAACGACTTCCCAACCCTGCATACCGAGTTCATTTAGGGTTTCTTCCACAGTTTCATCGCTCGGGCCGCGCCAGACAGTGCCGAGGCTGATCACTCGATATTCCCAAAGTGTTGATTCGTTCATCGCCTTTCTACTCCGTTAGCGAATCTTCCTTGCGGTAGCGTTCAAACAGCAAATAAGAATAGACGATCGGCACGAACACAGCAATCAACAAAACACCCATCATCAACCACATCCCCGCAGCGCCTATGAAGGCGCTAACAACGGTTAAAACGCCAGCCCCTTTGAACAATAGGCTTCCCAAGCGGTGGGTTTCTCCCCATACCCGATCGTCACTGAGCGTCCAAGGAGTGCGAATGCCGATGAACCAATTGCGTTTGGCTTGGCGAATCAATTCACCGATGAAGAAGAGCAAGCCCCCCATCGCAGGTAACATCATGCGGCTCATGGCAAAGTGAATCCCTACGTTGTAAGCAAGGGTCAAGAAATGCACGTATAGCATAAAGGCGATCAAAATCACAATGAAGGTATTGAACACCCCTCGAAAACGGGCGATATTCTCCCGCAAGGGATCGATCAGGGGGATGACGAGGAACAAAGCCGTCATCCCGAGGCTGATCAACGGCATGAGAAAGACTCCCCAAAAACGAGAGGTGTAGCCATCGACCTGATCGGCAGCGTTCCAGTGGGAAGCCATGCGCTCGGGCAATCGCTCCCACAACACGAGTCCGCTGAGAGTGGCAACGGCGATCAGGAGGATGATCACGAATAGAGCTGTTCGAGTTGACATGTTTCCTTCCTAACTTACGAATTAACCTCTTGGCCTTTTGCCAAAGAAACCAAACCGCTCAGCCCACCCAAGTTCATCGTATCCACCGCACTGCTGGGCACGATGACCAGTGCGCCTTTCTCCTTCAGCCCCTCAAAGAGCATGTTCATCGCCCGCAAGTGCAGCGCAGTGGGATTGTTGATATAGGCTTGCGAAGCCTCAGCAAAGGAAGCGGCAATC
>CAKZNJ010000272.1 GCA_937129505.1 uncultured Anaerolineae bacterium
TGGTATTGCGAATGTTCTGGATCACTTTGTCGTAGCAATCCACACAACCCGCCTTCTCCACTGCGGTCACCCAAATATCAAAGCCATCGCGGGTCACATAAGCATAGATCGATTTTGGCTCTTCGTTGTACTTCGCAATCCAGCGTTGTTTGTAATCCTCCACGCCAGCACCCACGGGGTTAATGCTCGCCGTCCATAACAATCCTTCGGCTGCGCTGCCGGCTAATTCCAAGAATTCGGGAATGGAAGGAGTGAATTGCATGAAGACCAGGGCATTCAACCCCTTCTCACCGAACTTTTCGGAGAACTGCACTATAAAGCGTGCCGCATCGGTGGGATCTAGGTTCCAAAAGGTCACGTAAGCGGGTTGAGCTTCATCGATCTTGGAGAGGATAGGTCCCCATTCCACCACGCCGAATTGGGTGACTTCATCGACAACGATTTCGTAACCTTGGGCTTTCACCAATTCGGCAAACTTATCTGCGGCTAAAATGTTGTAACTGTAGTCCACCTTAACGATGGCAATTTTCTTGTTCGGTTCTTGCCATCCCATTTTTCTGCCCATCTCGAACAAGTTTGCTGCGGCATCAATACCGTAGGAGACCTCGCTGGGGCAATACTGGAAGACATTGCCATACTTCACCGGGTCCTGAGCGACCACTTCGGTATCCAGTGTCATTGCATCGGCATGGAGGAAGGGCATATCGTACTCACCAAAGACGCGCGCATCAACGCCCGAATCGGCATAACCGGTGATGACTGCATCCACCTTTTCACCGATCAGGCGCTCGCCAACCGCCTTGATCTTTTCCGCTTCCAAGGCGCCGACATCGCCGGGCACCAACTTGAGCTGTCGCCCCAACAAACCACCTTTGGCATTTTGCTCATCCACCGCCATTTGCAGGGCTTTGAGCATTTGCTCGCCGTCGCTGGCGTAAGGTCCGGTCAGTGGCAAGGGAGCGCCGATTTTTATTTCGCCTCTCCCGCCACCGCACGCTGAGAGCACTAGACTCAGTCCAATCAGAATGGCAATCACGAGCCAGATAGGGGATTGTTTCGCTTTCATCTTTTTCTCCTTTCTAAATCTTTAACTGTCAGGTCATCGCTGAAGGACGATGGTGAGATAGCTTGCAGCCTTGTTTGAAGGTGGTAAAAACACCTGTTGATCCTCACTCCGTAGGTAGAAAATCTTCTGGCGGGGGAAACCATTCATCGATGTTGCGCAGGATGCGCGGCACAAGGGTGTAGCGGGAGACCGTGACCCCCGGCAGAGCCGGTAATACATGGCGAATGAACTTGCGCAGTTCATCGTTGTCCTTAAAGCGCGCCTCGATGGAAATCTCTTGCGTACCTTGTCCAAAGGCAACATAAGTGACCATCGGCATTGCCATCAATTCCTTTAGCACCTGTTCTTCGTGCTGAGGTTCGACTTCAAGGAAGATGTCGGCGGCGGTGACATAACCAAAGTGAGCCGGATCCAGGATGGCGGTTAAACGCATTACCCCGAGGCGGAGAAGGTTTTCAATGCGTTTGCGCACGGTGCGCTCGTTCGCTCCGGTTTGCCGGGCGATTTCGGCGGCTGAGGCGCGCGCATTGCGGTGCAAGGCAGAGAGGATTTGATAATCGAGCTGATCGAAAGAATGTGGAGGGGTGGGCATATTATTCCGTTTCGGAACTAGTATTTGCCGTTTACGCTAGTATTATAGACGATTTCGGAATAAATCATCAAGTGACAAATGTCATTTTCTCCGAAGAGGGGCGAAAAAACCAGCCCTTGGCTTCAGCAGATGGCGAGGTATGGCGCATTGGTTCTCACCGCTTAGGAGGGACGAATATCATCAGCAAATGTGCGTTGTTCTTATGGCAAAATCAAATTGAACGGTCGAATGGGATGAAATGACCATCGCTTCACTCGTCCAAGTTGCCTGATATCCATCATATAGCGTCAGAAAAATCACCCCCTGCGACGTGTAACAAACCGGCTTTTGGTACGCTTTAATAAAAAGGGTTAAGGGTTTTCTTTTTGCGAATGAGAAGGAGGTGAGAAAGAAGAAGTTTGTTGGATTTCCACTAAACAAGGGGAGGGATATGCCCCCAGCAAGTGCATTTCTTTCTCAAAGGGGAAAATCTTTTCCTAGCATCCTCGGAATCAGCACAGATGCATCACGCCAAACCAACAACAATAAAGGAGACCGTTCGTTATATCCCTCAGAGGTGACCGGCGTTCGGTCATCCAAAAACCGGGTCGGTAAGCCAGTGGAACCGATTCGGACGGTTACAAATCTATTTAGGAGGTTCGTATGAAAAAGCACATGCTCACCTTAATTGGTATTCTAGTCTTGCTCTCGCTGGTTTTAACAGCCGTCTCGCCTGCCTTAGCCGGTGCTCCCAAGCCCCGCCCGCGCACCAGCTTCATGAGCCGCTATCTGCCCATCAAGAGCTCTATGCAAATTGCTTCAAACGCCATGACGCCTACCAATCAGGGCGGAGGGCAAGCTGGCACCACCTTGTCTGCCAATGTGACCGCCGAGGCGCGTTGGGAAGTCGAATATGAATGGACGATCGAGAAATCTGTCAATCCTGAAACCCTAGAATTGGCTTACGGCGAGTCAGGTACGGTTAGCTATACAATCACCCTTACTAAAAATCTAAAGCGAGAAGAAGCTTTCGTAAAAGGAGAGGTTTGCGTTACAAACGGTGGAGGCGTATCTACCCAGGATTTAACCATCAAAGTAGTGCTTTATAACG
>CAKZNJ010000273.1 GCA_937129505.1 uncultured Anaerolineae bacterium
CAAGAAGCTCGCCAACTCCATCGAGAAGCTCAGCTCCGCGTCGACTTTATCAACGCAGAGAACAGTATGGGATTTCATAATCCCGAAGAAGCGCTGCGCGTACTGGCAAAAGCCACAGACCTCGCCCGCCAAGCGCAGTTGAAAGCCATCCAAGCCTCAAGCCTAGTGTTAACAGCTAGCAAATAACTTTTCCCATTCAGCGGCACAATATCTGATTTCGTCGGGCGAATGGTTATTCGCCCGACGATTTCTCCAACCCATAACAATGAGACCCTTTTTGTTCCGAATAGCTAGCAGAGCGCTGAGTTTTCCTAACAGCATAAAGAAGAAATCCGTCACCCCGCTAGGATTCAAGCTCCAGCGCTCGCCGGTAATTTACTTAGCTTGCCTCCATCCAACGACGCAAAACAGCTTCCTCTACAACTTCAATGTTCCGTCGCGAAACTCGGATCGCCCCTGACTTCTCTAATTCCCTTAAAGCCCGGGCAACAACCTCGCGTACCGTCCCTAGTTGAGCTGCCAATTGAACTTGCGTGATTTTTATCGCCTTCTTTCCACTCCCTGCGTCGTAGGGAAGATCGGCTAAACAACGGGCTAACCGCTGAATGACTTGATAGAAAGAAAGGTCATTGACCAGCTCGACAAACATGCGCAAGTTTTTGGCAAGATTGAGAATAACAGCCTGACCCATCTGCGGGTACCGTTTCAGCATCTCTCGAACGATAAGGGGATTTACAACCCAAAGCGTACAATTCTCTAGGGCAGTTGCATTTACCGCATGGGGCCCTTCATCAAAAACTGGCACCTCATTGAAGGTTGTCCCTGCCTTTAGGGTACGAAATATCATTTCCCGTCCATTCGTGGATAGTTTGGACAACTTCACCGTCCCCTCTTTCAGAATAAACAGCCCTGCACAGCTTTCGCCTTCCAAAAATATCACTTCATCTTTGTGGTAGAAACGCAACTGCGTCTCTTCGGCCACCTCGCGCAGAGCAGAGGCAGGCAAGGTTGAGAAATAGGGATTAGCTCCCAACAATTCTATCCTTTCCTCGAGGCGGCTATAAAGGCTACGCATGCGTTGATTGGGGATTCAATCCATTAATTGGACGGCTTAAACGTCCCCTCAAGAAACATCCGATCAGGACCGCCGCGGTCGATCTCCCAAGGATAAAGAATGCGCGCGTCGGTGATCGCTGCGTAATAATCGGGACGAACAGAGCCAAATAGATTGCGGTAGGGGTTGAAATGCAGAACACAGGTATATGGGATGCCCCCCGCTGATGAAACGCGATTTTTAACCGCTGTAATGGTGCGCCCCGCTCCCCATACATCATCTACCACAAGCGTCCTTCGGGCTCGCAACATGCGGTCTTCGGGAAATTGGATAAATTCCGGCCAAGCGTACAAACGGGCTTTTTCCATGGCAATCTGAGCAGGAAAATCAACCGCCGCGGTCAGTACATGAGTAATATCCATTGCTTCAGCTAGCAAACCACCAGGGATAATTCCGCCGCGGGTGATCATCAGAATCGCATCGAATTCAGTTTCGAACTGTGGCAATAAATGATCAATCAATAAGTCAACGTCATGCCAAGTCAAGATTTCGGTTCGTCTTTCCATTCATCCTCTCCCGATAAATTATGATAAAACCGCAGCTAAAGGCAATGGGGGCTGGATAGCTACGATCTCTCCATCAGCTTGTCGAGCCTTCTCCACATCTCTCGCCCATAGATATAAACAAGTATGATAGGCGGTCGTTGTATAGGAAGCGATGATCACTGCCACTAGGATAAATAGCCCAGCGATCAGGGTGCCAATCGAGATGCCGCTAATTAACCCCCATACTGCTTGACCGCTGAGTCGCACCAACCAAATTCCGACTCCCAATCCCAATCCAATCCCAATACCACCGAGGATAAAGCCAAGGATGCCCGTCACAGCACGGACACCTATCAGACTCACCCCGATCAACAAAAGGTTCTCTTTGACAATCTGGGTGGCACGGCGTAACCCTCCTTTGAGATTCAAGCCATCGATAACCATGGCAGGCAAAACGAGATAGGTAGCTTGTGTCCAAACCGCATCAAGTAAGGAAGCTAAAGCGTTGCGCACTCCAGAATCTCCCTTTCCCCTGATAAACCGCTGAAGAAGGCTGACCATCATAGAGGCTGCTGCGAGACTGAGAATATTCAACCAATTGCGTTGAGCCATCTGCCAAGCTTTGCTCATGACTCCATCCCCTTCGGCAAGGTAACTGTAGATCAGGTAAATGGTCATCGCAGAAAAAAGGTAACTGACGACATACTGGGCAAAGACCATCACAGCTCCAAACAAATAGCCAGCTATCCTGCCCAGACCTTGTTCACCAAACAGAGCAAATGAAGCTACCATGGGGATCGAAAAGATCAGGGTGACAACCATCCCAACGAAGAGGGCATAAATTGAGGGTTTGATTAAGTCTCGGTCATCCAGAGCCATTTGCCAAGACTGTTTGAGAAAGGCAAAGCCACGCCGAATACTTTCCATATTACTTAAATATCTTCTTCCTAAATTCATCTTATTATAGCAAGCTTATCGGATTGATTTCAATGCGCCATCCATTACGCAAGGACCGCTTCCGCAAAAAATGGCGTGGTTGTTCACCAATTAGTAAAATTTGCCAGCGATGCCAGCCCGCTAAGGGCGATAAATAACAGGGGAGGGGTCCGACTAACCGTAAGGTACTTATCTGTTCCTCTGCCAACCACTGATCTACTTCGCTATA
>CAKZNJ010000274.1 GCA_937129505.1 uncultured Anaerolineae bacterium
GGATGACAAGCCAAAATAATATCACCAGCCAAATTAGGGATTTACGCACCATTTTCTAAACACCTATCCTTCAAGAAACTCAAAAGCGTGACCTTCGCTAAACTCTTCTATCCTTTGGGGATGGCATTCGATAATATATTGAGCAGCCTTTTTAGGGACAAGGGCGATTTGCCAGGGGCGGGCAATCCTACGATCAACAACGCGCCGCTCACTATCCAGCCAGATCACCGCTAAACAGAACGGCACCCCAATCATGTGGATTGCAGTATCTATGCGGCTCGGTTTTGGATACCAGAATAACAAACCCGATTCAGGAGTAGGGGGACAGGAGAAAAGAAATCCCCGTAGGCGTGACAGAAAGGTATGGCAAAGCTTTAGCAGTAAAGGGGGTTCGATGGGTTTTTGGTCTCGTCCAACCCTTACCCAGCCATGAAGAGCCATCGGTAAACCTCAAACCTCACGATCGCTTTCTTCAAATACCTTCGCAATGCTATCCAAAAGTTCTTGAGGAGTGAAGGGCTTAGCAAGATAATCATCCACTTTGGCGATCTCTAATCCCAGCACGCGATCGATATTCTGAGCCCGAGCAGTAATAACGATCACCGGTAGCGATTTTGTGCGTTCATCTGCGCGCAACTGATGATACACATCCCATCCATCCATATCTGGCATCATCAAATCCAGCAAAACCAGATCAGGTTGTTCAGTTTGGATTGCACGCATCCCTGCCTTCCCGCCGTTGGCACCGATGACCTCGTAACCTTTGCGGCCTAAGATAAGCCGCACAAGGTCAATCATCTCCGGCTCATCTTCAATATAGACGATCTTTTTCTTCATGCTTTCCTTTCCTAGCCATACACTCTCTGATAACGGTAGTTTACCACATTCCCCGCTCCAAAACAGATTGACACTTGCCATGCCTCTCAGGCTGGAATATAATCGCCAAATAATCATCTTAATCGGAAAGGCGATCTATGATTGATGTAAACGACCTGCGCAAAGGGGTTACCTTCGAACATGATGGAAATTTATACAAAGTTTTAGAGTACGAGCACCACAAACCCGGCAGAGGCAAAGCCACGATTCGGGTAAAGGCGCGCGATCTACGCAGCGGCGCCACCCTAGAAAAAACTTTCATCTCTGGAGACCGTGTCCAAGATATACGTTTAGACTATCATATCGTTCAATTCCTGTATTTTGACGGCAGTTTGTATCACTTCATGGACACAGAAACCTATGACCAACCTGCCATCCCCGCCGAAGTCATTGGCGAAAACGCCGGATATCTTAAAGAAGGGTTGGAATTGAAGCTGACTTTCTACAATGGCGAACCTCTTGACATCGAATTGCCCGTTACGGTAGATATGGTGGTGACCGAAGCCGAAGTCGCGGTTCGCGGAGATACCGCCACGGGTGTGACCAAGCGGGTAACAACGGAAACCGGCTTGCAAGTACAGGTGCCAAATTTTGTCGAAGTGGGTGATACCATCCGCATTGATACCCGCAGTGGTTCTTATGTAACACGTGTCTAATGAGAACACCAGCAGGCAAAGAATGCCCCTACTTCTATGGGGACTATTTCCGCGGGCGCAAAATCGAAGAATGCCGCTTTTTGAATAGTGCCATTCCTCCACTCCCGTGGAAACCGAGTTTGTGTGAAACTTGTCCGGTGCCAGAAATTCGTCTCGCCAATGCTTGTTCGCATATGCAACTCAAACCCCGCTTGACGAGGCCGTTCCCATTTATTCGCCAGCAGGTGGAAATTACCGCCTACTGCACCAAAGCCGAAAGGTTGGTTCGCGAACCCCATATCGGCTGCGGTGAATGCTATGATTTGCCCTTTACCTTGCCTGGAGAAGACAATGAAGCTAACCCTACTGCTTGACCTCGACGACACCCTCCTCCAAAACGATATGGAAATTTTCATTCCTGCTTATCTACAAACCCTCTCCAAACATCTTTCAGAAAGGGTTTCCCCTGACCATTTGGTCAAGCAACTTATGCGCGCAACACA
>CAKZNJ010000275.1 GCA_937129505.1 uncultured Anaerolineae bacterium
TTACGATGCGGCAAAGGCTGTCCTAGCAGCTATTCAGACGGCGGGCGTGCAGCCCACACAGCTCTATGCTGCTCTACAAACTTTGCCGGCGCGACCTTCTCTACAAGGGACATTCAACCCGTTCATCGGTGGCGGCGAGACAACTCAGAATGCAGTGGTCTTCGAGACAAATGCGACCGGCGGCGGGAAGCTCTTTGCACGCTACGAAGCGGGGCGGCGTCTGCCCGATCTGCCTGAACAGGTTTTGCAGCCGACTTTACCACCGCCTGCTCCTACTCTACCGCCGCCTGCTCCCACTCTGCCACCACCGCCAGCCGTGGTCACTGCGACACCCGCTTTCGTCGAGCTAACTGTGCTGAACGACTTTGTGAACGTGCGATACGGGCCAGGCCCTGAGTATGATCCACCGATCGGGCGCCTGCCGCGCGGCACCAAGATCGAATACATCGTGCAACCCAATGACACCTTGGCAAGTATTGCCGAAAAATTCAACAGCACAGTGGAAGACATCTTGGAGCAAAACGACTTGGATGACCCCAATATGATATTCTTCGGGCAGCGGTTGATTGTGAGGGTCAATTTGGTCACCCCTGTGCCGCCAACACCGACACCGATCGCCACCGTAACCGGCACCCTACCAGCCATCGCCACAGCTACACCGACACCATAACCAATGGTTTCGATATGACGGGATGAACATCCGCTCAATCGACCAGCGTTTGCAGCGCGGCGGTAGGAGTAAACGCCGGAGCGCGTAGTGGTGAGTCAACAAATTTGTTAGGTAACTTCACTCCTATCAAGGTTAAAATGAGAGTATGACCATTCCACGCGGACCCCTTCTCATTGTCGAAGATGTACCCCATATCTTAGAGCTACTCGAGGTAACTTTACGATTCAAAGGATACCCCGTGGTAACCGCCACGAACGGCGAAGAAGCTCTGGCTGCGATTCGAATAGAATTGCCCGCCATGGTGATCACCGATATTCTGATGCCAAAACTGGACGGCTTTGCTCTGGCTCATAAACTCCGCGCCGATCCCAAAACGAGCCAGATTCCGATCATTTTCCTCTCCGCCACCTATGTCACCCCCGAAGACAAACGCTTTGCACTCAGCCTCGGCGCGGTGCGGTTCTTGGAAAAGCCGGTGGACACGGAAGAATTCTTGCTCACGATTGCAGAGGTGCTGACGGCAGATCTTTCCACCCTGCCGCGCCCCCTGAATGATCAAGAGTTCTATCAGGGATATCGCGAACGATTGGAAAACAAATTGCAACACAAATTAGCTCAAATCAGCCGCACGGAAAAGCTTTTACGTACCTTACCCGAATCACAACGGCCAGCTTATCAAGCCTTGCTTGAAGAAGCTATCCGCCATCGCGACCAAATCCAAAACGAATTACAGGAACTCGATCGAATTCTCAACCAGAATTAGGGGTAAAATAAGCTCGGCTTTGTACCAACCTTGTTTTGGGAGAATTAACCTAATCGTGTCGACACCAACGCTGGACGAATTGGAAAACCTCGCCCGTCAAGCGGGCTTAATCTTGCGCCAGAGCTATGAACCTTTGCCTGGCACCATTAACCATCTCCAAATTGATTATAAAGGTCCGATCGATATAGTCACTGATGTAGATCGGCGCTCAGAGAATTTCCTCCTGCGCCAAATAAAGGATTCGTATCCCGATCACCTCATCATCGCCGAAGAAAGCGGCGCGTTAAAAGGCAATCCTGATTATCGCTGGTTTATCGATCCGCTCGATGGAACGGTCAATTACGCCCATGGCATTCCCTTCTTCAGCGTTTCTATCGCCTTTCAGGAACATGGTGAGCTGGTTCTAGGGGTTGTCTATGATCCAATGCGTGACG
>CAKZNJ010000276.1 GCA_937129505.1 uncultured Anaerolineae bacterium
ACTCTTATGAAGCTTGACCCACAAATTGTCGTTAGGGAAATGAACAATATCGCGTCCACTCAAGGGAATACCTAAGTAATTCGATATATCTGCTGCTAAAGCAGGGCAAGCGGTTCCAGCGAAAAGCTTAATATCCCCATACAAGTTGATTTCTCGGTGGCCATGTAGATTTCTCATTGCTTTACTCCATTTAACAAAATTTCCAGCGCTTGATGAGGGGAAATTTGACGGGTGACAAGTTCGTTGAGGATGTTCTGATAGGTCTCTGGTGAGATCGTTTCTTGCAAGCGCTTGAGAAGGGCGGCATGTAATAGATTCTCCAACTCCGTTTGCAGGCGGATGCGCTCACGTTGTTCCCAACCACCGCTTGTTTTCAAATATTGCTCATGGTCTCGTATGGCTTGAACCACTGCTTGAATTCCTTTCCCTTCGGTTGCAACGGTGCGCAAAAGCGGTGGTATCCAAAGTTTAGGCGCTGCTTCCTCTCCTACGCCGCTGGCATTTTTGCGCTCTGCCATTTCCAACATGAGCCGCAAGGTGCGTTCGGCACTATCTGCCAGTGGGCGATCGGCTTTATTAAGGACGATGATGTCGGCAATTTCCAATATGCCGGCTTTGATAGCTTGGATGTCATCCCCCAAGCCGGGTGCTTCGACAACGATCACGGTATGGGCAAGTCGAGCGATATCCACTTCAGCCTGCCCTGCCCCTACCGTTTCGATGAAAATCAGTGCGAAGCCAGCGGCGTCGAACACTTGCACCAGATTCGCCGTGCTGGCCGCAACCCCTCCCAAGGCGCCGCGTGAGGCGGTAGAGCGGATGAAAACGCCCGCATCACCCGCTACATCGCGCATTCGCACCCGGTCGCCTAGGATCGCCCCGCCGCTGAAAGGGCTGGTAGGATCCACTGCCACCACTGCCACTTGCATTGGTTTTTGTCCTTCGGGGGGATGGCGAAAGGCATAGACTAGTTGATTGACCAGCGAGGATTTTCCGGTGCCGGGAGCACCAGTCACGCCGACGATGTGAGCTTTTCCCGTATAGGGGAAAAGGGTTTTGAGTTCCTCTAAACCATCTTGCGCTTGGTTTTCAACTTGAGTCAAGAGCCGAGCCAAAGCCAAGCGGTTGCCTTGCAAAACCGATTCTGCTAATGACATTCAACCTCGCAAACTGGCCTTCTGCTCAAGGTTTGGCTGGCTGATTAAGTCCACCAATCGCAGTGTAGATATCTTTTACGATCTGCTCGGTCAAGGTGCCTGGACCATAGACACCCATTACACCAAGCTCGAGCAGGCGGGGAATATCTTCGTCAGGGATAATCCCCCCCACAAAGACTTTGACATTCTCCTGACCTTGAGCGCGCAAGAGGTCAAGGATGCGCGGCACCAGCGCCATGTGCGCTCCAGAAAGAATGGAAAGGCCAACAACATCCACATCTTCTTGTAATGCAGCTTCGGCAATCATTTCGGGCGTCTGGCGCAGGCCGGTATAAATCACTTCCATCCCTGCATCGCGCAGGGCGCGGGCCACCACCTTAGCGCCCCGGTCGTGCCCATCAAGACCTGGCTTGGCAACGAGAACACGGATTTTTTGTTCGGACATTCTTCCTCCGTACAACGGAATGTATCAGGCACAATTCAACAAT
>CAKZNJ010000277.1 GCA_937129505.1 uncultured Anaerolineae bacterium
TGATCCGCCGCTTACGCCGCGCGACCATCGCACGTCAAAAAGTACAGGTCTTCAAACCGGCAATTGACACGCGCTACGCCGTCGAAAAAGTGACTTCTCATGCCGGCACTGAATTTGTAGCTACTCCTATTCAATCGGCGAGCCAGATTCGGGAATTGTTGGAAGAGAATGTGACGGTCGTAGCGATCGATGAAGCCCAGTTTTTCGATGATGAGATCATCCCCTTGGTGCAAGAATTAGCTGATCGTGGCTTGCGGGTGATCATCGCCGGTTTGGATACCGATTTTAGGGGCGAACCGTTTGGTCCGATGCCGATCTTGATGGCGCAAGCGGAACGAGTGGATAAGTTACAGGCAATCTGTATGGTGTGCGGCGAGCCGGCCACCCGCACCCAGCGCTTGGTTAACGGAGAACCGGCGCACTACAATGACCCAGTAGTAATTGTCGGGGCAGCCGAGCTTTATGAGGCGCGCTGTCGAAAGCATCACATTGTTCGGAGAGATTGAGGATGCAGGATTATTATGAGTTCTTGGACGAAGTGTTGATTGACGCCGAAACCCTCCAGAAGCGCATTGCCGAGCTGGGGGCAGAAATCAGTCGCGATTACGATGGGGGCGATATTCACCTGATTTGCATCCTGCGCGGCGGCATTTTGTTCCTTGCCGATCTGATGCGTTGCATTACCGTTCCGCTCACTGTGGACTTTATGGCCGTGTCTTCTTATGGGGCAGGGGCTAGACAATCAACCGGTCAGGTGCGCATCACCTTGGATTTGCAAAGCGGCATAACGGGTAGAGATGTCCTCCTTGTCGAGGATATTGTAGATAGCGGCTACACCATCGCCTCGGTGCTAAAAATGCTCGAAACGCGCCATCCTAAGAGCTTAAAGGTGTGCACCTTGCTGGACAAGTCCGAACGCCGTGAGGTGGATGTCCCGCTCCATTACTGCGGTTTCCGCATCCCGAATAAATTCGTTTTCGGCTATGGCTTGGATTTGGATGAATATTACCGCAATTTGCCTTTTATTGGGACGGTCAATGCTACCCTATATCGGCCACCGCAATGATGGTTTTCAGCTTTTATGGATTCTCTGTTTCAAAATCCCTTCATAGAAGTCAGCCGCGCTGTTGCCGCAGGCAGATGCTCCCTTTATCTAGTCGGTGGTGCGGTTAGGGACACCTTACTTGGGATACCTATTTATGATTATGATTTTGTCGTCTCAGCGAACGCTCTCCAAATAGCCCGCAAGGTTGCCAATGAATTGCACGGCGCTTTTTATCCTTTGGATAGCAAGCGCCAGTATGGGCGGGTCATTACCCATACGCCGAGGGGTGAGCGCATTAAGCTCGATTTTGCTCTTCAGGCCGGTGAGACTCTTGAAGCAGATTTGCGCCGTCGTGACTTTACGGTCAACGCCATCGCGATTGATCTGCACGATGATCGCCGCTTGATTGATCCCTTACAGGGGGCGCAAGATCTCGTCGCTAAGCGATTGCGCGCTTGCTCGAATCAGGCGTTTCAAGAAGACCCAATTCGAGTAGTGAGGGGGATTCGCTTTGCGATAAATTTGGGTTTCCGAATAGAGCCAGCAACGTGGAATTTGATGGTAGCTTTCAGCTCGGCTTTGACCAACATCTCGGACGAGCGCTTGGGGGAAGAACTATTTCGCATCCTCTCTGCTCCGTCTGTAGCGAGCAGCGTGCGCCTATTGGATCGAGTCGGGGCACTCCCTTTTACCTTTGGAGAGTTGCTTGCCCTAAAAGAGGTCGAGCAATCGCCGCCGCATCGGCAAGATGTCTATCAGCACACGTTGGATGTCGTTAATCGGCTTGAGGAAGTCTTAGGCGTGCTTTCAGGGTCGTTCGAGGAAGAGCGCCACGCCAACCTCGTCATGGGGATGACCTCGTTACGCTTGGGGCGCTATCGCTCGCAGATTGATGCTTACCTAAAGCAGCGCTTTACGCCTGAACGCACACGCCGAGCCCTGTTGTTTTTGGCAGCTCTCTACCACGACAGCGGAAAA
>CAKZNJ010000278.1 GCA_937129505.1 uncultured Anaerolineae bacterium
ATCCGCGCTGGCGCGCGCGTGCGGGTGCGTGTGACGATGGTTGCCACCAGCCGCCGCTATCACGTGGCTTTGGTCGATCCGTTGCCGGCTGGCCTGGAAATCCTTAACCCAGCCTTGACGGTCAGCGGCAGCATACCCGCCGAGCCGAGTGCTCCTCAGAAGCGCTACACTTGGTGGTGGTGGATGCCGTGGTTCGAACATCAGAACCTGCGCGATAACCGCGCCGAAGCGTTTGCCTCGCTCTTGTGGGATGGTGTTTTCGAGTATAGTTATGTCGCTCGCGCTACCGTTCCGGGTACTTTCATCGTTCCACCTGCCAAAGCCGAGGAGATGTACTCCCCCGAAGTCTTTGGGCGCAGCGCCTCGGATGTTGTCATTGTCGAGTAAACCCCGCTGACCAACCAACTGCGAACCCCAATTCGGATAAATTCGGTTAAAATCAAGCATTGGATGGAGAAGATGATGCGGGTTTATCTGGATATGGTGGGCTGCCGCCTGAATCAAAGCGAGCTCGAGAGCTTCGCTCGCCAGTTTCGCTCTGCTGGTTACACGCTGGTCGAGAAGCCCGACCAAGCCGATTTGGTGGTGATCAACACCTGTACGGTCACAGCAGCAGCCGATTCAGATTCGCGAGCAAAGGCGCGCCAAGCTTATCGGGCGGGGGCGAAACAAATCGCCCTGACCGGTTGTTGGGCAACGCTGCATGCCGCCGAAGCGCAAGCCCTGCCGGGGGTAAGCTGGGTGATCCCCAACGCGCAAAAAGAGCAGTTGGTCAGCCAACTGACGCAACGGTTCGACCTCGAGCCGCTAGAACGCCAGCCCCTCCCCGGTTTGCGTCACCGCACGCGCGCCTTTATCAAGGTACAGGATGGCTGTGATAATCACTGCACGTTCTGCATCACCCGCATTGCGCGGGGACAGAGCCGCAGCCGTCCCATTGAAGCGGTGCTGACGGATATTCAGGCTGCTCTGGAAGAAGGCGAGCAAAGTTCAAGCGGCAAAGGTGCCGCCCGCGAAGTTGTGCTCAGCGGCGTTCAGCTTGGTTCGTGGGGGCAGGATTTCTCGCCTCCCCTGCACCTGCATCATTTGGTTCAAGCTATCCTACAGGATAGCGACGTGCCCCGCTTGCGCCTCTCATCTTTAGAACCATGGGATTTAGATGAGCACTTTTTCCGTTTGTGGGAAAACCCGCGCCTGTGTCGGCATCTGCACCTGCCGTTGCAATCCGGCTGTGCAGAGACCCTGCGGCGGATGGGGCGCAAGACTACGCCAAGCGAGTATGCACACCTCGTTCAAGTTGCCCGCGCTTTGATCCCTGAAATGGCGATCACAACCGATGTAATTGTCGGCTTTCCAGGCGAGGACGAGGACGAGTTTGCCCAGAGTCTGGCTTTTATCGAGCAAATGTCGTTTGCCGGTGGACATGTCTTTACTTTTTCACCCCGCCCAGGCACGGCAGCTGCCCGTTTAGGGGACCGCCCGCCGAAGTCGATTAGTAGAAGGCGCAGCGAGCAAGTGAGAAACTGCCTAGCCAACTCGGCCCAAGCTTTTCGGCGCCGCTTTTTGGGTAGCACAGCCAATGTCCTCTGGGAAGCGACACGCGGCTTGTCTCCGCAGGGTTGGCTGATGAGCGGCCTTAGCGATAACTATTTGCGCGTATTCACCTACGCGCCGAACTCCCTGATCAATCAGATCTCCGCCGTGCGCCTGACCACTCTCGCCGGCGAGGAGCTGGGGGGTGAGTTGCTTTCCTGACAGGTGAGCGATGACGGACTGTATTTTCTGTCGCATCATCGCCGGGCAAGCACCGGCAAAGGTCTTCTACCGCGATGAGCTGGCGATTGCCTTTCAAGACATTCACCCTGTTGCGCCGGTGCATATCCTGATTGTGCCCATCAAACACATCGAGTCGATTAACGCCATTACCGAAGAAGATAAACCGCTCATCGGACACCTCTTTTGGGTAGCGCGTCAGTTAGCTGCGCAGCAAGGGATTGCTGAAAGCGGCTACCGCTCGATTATTAACACCGGTCGCGATTCTGGGCAGGCTGTCTTTCACCTGCACCTTCATCTGATCGGCGGACAGCGGGTGCGCTTCCCCATGGGGTAAAGGCGGCTAAGAATACGGCGACGATGGAGAGAGGTTTTCTGTCGTAAGGTATAATCAAAGCATGAACCTTAAAGACAAACTCCAAAATGATCTAAAAGAGGCAATGCGTACCAACAACGAGGTGCAGAAACGCACCCTGCGCATGGCACTGGCTGCTATTCGGCTATTTGAAGTCGAGAAGGGCGTGCAGTTGGACGATAGTGCTATTCTGGGTATCTTGCAGAAAGAAGTCAAAGCCCGTCACGAAGCGATTGCCGATGCCGAACGCGCTGGTCGACAAGACCTCGCTGCTGCCAGCCGAGAAGAAATGGCGATCCTCGAGAGTTACTTACCAAAAGCAATGAGCGAGACAGAGCTGGAAGCCCTTGTGCGCCAAGCGATTGCCGAAGTAGGCGCTGAAAACCTTCAGCAGATGGGCTTAGTGATGAAGTGGCTGATGCCCCGTTTGCAAGGACGCGCCACTGGAGAGCAAGCCAGCCAAATGGTGCGCCGTCTGCTGAGCTGAGACAGCCTGACGGAACGTGGGAGGTTCAGGAAGCTGGTTGTGATGAGCGCGGTTGCCTTAGAACGTCGTCCTGGGCGAGTATTTCTGGCCGTTATCATTCTCATTGTCCTATATGGGATGGTTACGGTCGCATTGGTTTTTCCTTTCCTCCTCAACATCAATACTGCTTTGTTGGAGGAAGGGCAGGTTGCTGCGCAAGACATTCAAGCGCCTCACGCCTTGACCTATGTCAGCACCATCCTGACCGAACAGGCGCGCCAAAATGCGGCGCGCAATGCCCCCCCTGTCTATTCAGCGCCAGACACTGCCATCGCTCGCGCTCAACGCGAGCGACTGCGCAATGTTCTGGCTTACATCAACAGCGTGCGCGCTGACCCTTATGCCACCCCCGAACAAAAACTTGCCGACCTTGCGTTTTTGGAAGATCTCTCGCTGACCACCGAGCAAGCCCAAGCCATTCTCAGTTTGAATGATTTACGCTGGCAAGCCATCCAGCAAGAGGCGATTGTCGTCCTCGAACAGGCAATGCGGGTTACCATCCGCGAAGAGCGGGTCACTGAGGTGCGCCGTAATCTGCCCACCATGGTCAGCCTTGCCCTGAGCGAGGATCAGGCCGCCCTAGTGGTGCAATTAGTTGAGCCATTTGTGGTTGCCAACAGCTTCTATAACGAAGAACTCACTCAGGCGGCGAGAGAAAAAGCCGCTCAGGCGGTAAGCCCCGTCTCGCGTTCGTTTCAAGCTGGCGAGACAATTGTCCAGCGCGGTCGAGTGCTCAAAGCGGAGGATATCGAGGCACTTCAAGCTTTTGGGCTGGTGCAGCCCAAGCCTGATATCGGGTTTTGGCTGCAAAGCGTTCTGGTCTCTTTCCTGATCGTTACCTTTTTGTTCTTGTATATTCGGCGCAAGAAGTCGGTGAGTTCGGATGTGCGTTTGACAACGGTGCTGATCCTGCTTTTTCTGCTCTTCTTGTTTGCAGGGCGCGCTTTACCGAATGACGGCGTGTTTCCTTATGTCTTTCCCTATGCTGCCTTCAGTATGGTGATTGCTGCCTTGGTAGTCAATTGGGAAATTGCCATGCTCACCTCGGTAGGATTAGCCATCCTCAGCGCTTACGCACAACCCAATGCGCTTGAGCTCTTGATGTATATTTTAGTCAGCAGTCAATTTAGTGTTTTAGCCCTAGGCAAAGCAAGGCGCATTGTAGCTTTTATCATTGCTGGCTTAACGGCGGGAGCAAGCGGGGCTTTGATCTTGATCGTGCTCAACCGTTTGAGCGGCAACAGCGATCCCCTTATCAATATCTATATTGCTGCGGCAGTTCTTTTTGGAGGAGTTGCCTCGGCTGGATTGGCGTTGCTGTTGCAGTTTGTCTCAGCTCAATATTTGGGCTTGTCAACAGCTTTGCACCTGATTGACATCTCGCGCCCAGACCACCCTCTCTTGCGCCTGTTGTTGACCAACGCGCCAGGGACCTATCAGCACAGCTTACAAGTTGCTAACCTGGCCGAACAGGCCGCCGAGCGGATCAATGCCGATGTCTTACTTGTACGGGTG
>CAKZNJ010000279.1 GCA_937129505.1 uncultured Anaerolineae bacterium
ACAACTGTATTTTGGAAAACTGCTTGCCTCTCTCACTCCGCCGCTTTTGGCGAGTTATCTCGGCATCACCGTTTACTACATCGGCGTATATTATCGCATCGGATGGCGGGCTGAGCCGCTGTTTTTGGTGCAAATTTTTGTTCTGGCAACCATGCAGGGGCTGGTAATGGTCAGCGGTTCGGTGGTCATTTCCTCCCAGACGACTTCCGTGCGTGCTGCAAATTTGTTGGCTTCGTTTATCATCATTCCCATGGCGTTGCTCCTGCAAGCTGAAAGCGCGATGATGTTCTGGGGCCGTTACGGCACCTTATGGTGGATTGCAGTTGGTTTGTTAATTATTTCCGGTTTGCTGATTCGATCTGGTTTAGCCCAGTTTCGGCGCGAAGAATTGCTCGAACGCGAGATGGATAACTTGAATTTGCGCTGGATTGGGCGAACTTTTTGGCGATTTTTCAAAGGAGAAGGGCGTTCACTCTGGAGTTGGTGGCGTTCTGAGGCGCTGATGAGCGCCCAAAAAGCCTTGCTGCCAACGGCTTTGACGGTGTTTGTGTTGTTGCTTGGTTTAGTTGTCGGTGTGCAGCAAGCCCAGGTGTTTGTCTTGCCCGAGGACTATTTGCAGGAATATTGGAATAATGGCGAGATCGTCAGCCGCTTGGGATGGTTGCAGTTGATCCCTACCTACAGTGTGGGGTTGGTCTGGTTTCAGAACTTGCGCGCCATTTTACTGGCTTCTCTGGGCGGCCTTTTCTCCTTTGGCGTTTTTGGGATGCTGGTTCTCATGTTGCCCTTTGCGCTGATTGGCTATTTCATGGCAAGCCTAATTCAAGTTGGCATCTCGCCGTGGCTGTTTTTAGCAGCTTTTGTCCTGCCCCATGCTATCCTGGAGGTGCCGGCAATCCTGTTGGCTGGCGGCGCCATCCTGCGCATGGGCGCTTCTTTTGCCGCTCCGGCGCGGGGACAAACGGTAGGCGAAGCCTGGTTAAAAGCGCTTGCCGATTGGGCAAAGGTGATCATTGGACTGGTGATGCCGCTGTTGTTTGGGGCAGCGATGATCGAGATGCTGATTACGCCTCGTCTGGCAATTTGGCTGATGAGTCGCTAATTTTTGTGCTGTCTAAGGAGTTCTTATGCCGGATTATACCGCCGAGTTGATTGTTCTAGGTTCTGCAAGCGCGGTGCCGACCGTAGATCATGAGAATACCCACTTATTGGTAGTAGGAAGCCGCGAATATATTTTGATCGATTGCCCCCACAACCCTGTCGTCCCGTTGCAAAAACAGGGCTACGATCCGCTGAAAGTGGTACATTTGTTCTTAACCCATTTCCATGCCGATCACGTTGCCGGGGTAGCCCCCTTTCTCATGAGCTCCTGGCTGATGGGCAGGACTCAACCATTGCACATCTATGGTTTAGAGGAAACCCTTTGGCGATTTGAAAAAATGATGGAATTATTTGAATGGGAGACTTGGAACGGTTTGTACCCCATTGAGGTGCATCGCTTGCCACCCCAGCGAATGTTTTTGGCTTTGCAGAGCGATCAGTTCGAAATCTATAGTTCACCCGTCCGTCACATCATTCCCGCCTTTGGTTTACGTATCCACAATCGTTGGAGTGGAGAAAGCGTGGCTTATTCCTGCGACACCGAACCTTGTGACGAAGTGGTAGAGTTAGGAAAAGGGGTCAAAGCTCTCATCCACGAAGCCGTAGGTGCATACCGCGGCCATGCCAGCCCGCAGCAAGCGGGCGAGATCGCTACTCGCGCTCAGGCACAAGCGCTCTATCTCATTCATTATCCCTCAGAAGATGGCCGTATTTCCGAATGGGAAGATCTTGCCCGCTCGACATTTGATGGGTTGGTCGGTTTAGCCCGCGATCGGATGAAAATCCCCTTCTAACTTACCAGCCTTCCATAAAGGGCAGCCATTCTTCATTGTTGGCGAGATGGCGGGCAAAAAGATAAGCCGCGTTGGCGGGCGGGGCTTTGGGCGGGCGTAAAAGACGCATGTTTACCTGTTCAGGGGTGTGGCTTCCCTTGCGATGGTTGCAAGCGGGGCAGGCAGCAACCAGGTTTTCCCAAACGTACTGTCCCCCGAAGCGGCGCGGGATGACGTGATCGACGGTCAGATAAGGGGTGCGTTGCCCGCAGTATTGGCAGGTGTAATCATCCCGGCGTAAGATTTCCTTTTTGGTCAGGCGCACCGTCGGGCGGGGACGTTTGACCATTTTCTCCAAGCGAATGATCGACGGGCGGGGATAGCTGCGCGCTACGGTGTGGATTTCACCTCGGCCGTTCATCACCAGACTTGCTTTGCCGGTCAGAACCAGCATGATAGCTCGCCGCGTTGTACAGACGTTGATCGGCTCAAAGTTGGCATTGAGAACAAGAACTGGCTCTTGCATCGCTTGCTCCTGTTATTTCAGGAATTATAGCACAGCTAATTTTGAAAGGGCTTTACAGATTGGTTTTGTTAAGGATTCATAGCATTGTAAAGCACAGGTAGAGACGCCTGCGCTCCCGCCCTAAACTCCCGAACCGCCTTGTTTCACCCCTTTGAGAAAACCGTTGTTTAATTGTTTTGTTGAAGCGGGGATTTGTATGATAAAATTTACCAACCCACCAAGCCACCCATGCAAGGAAGTGAACAATGGCAAAGGTTCTCGATCAAATCCGTCAAGCCGTTGTAGAAGGGGATGATATTTCGATTGTTGAGTATGTCCAAGAAGCGTTACAAGGGGGAGAAAGCCCCCTGCGAATATTGAATGAGGGCTTGATGCCCGGCGCTGATATCGTCGGCAAACGTTTTGAAGAAGGGATTTACTTTCTGCCCGACCTGATGCTTGCCGGGCGTGCCTTGAAGGCCGCCATGGAAATCCTTAAACCTTTGCTTGCTGCGGCGGCAACTGCAGACCCCACCCTCAAAAAAGCCAAAATTGTCATTGCCACCGTTCAGACCGATATCCATGACATCGGTAAAAATATCGTTGCCTCGATGCTGGCGGCAGCTGGTTATGAAGTGATCGACATGGGAGTGGATGTGCCGCTCAATTCGATCATTGATAAGGCAGAAGAGACTAAGGCTGAGATTATTGCCCTATCTGCATTACTGACGACGTCGATGCCCTATATGAAGGATTTAATTGATCTGCTGCAGGCGCGCGGTTTGCGCCAAAAGTATCGCGTCATGGTGGGGGGCGCCTCGGTAACCCCAGAGTGGGCGGAGAGCATCGGTGCAGATGGCACCGGCCGCGATGCAGTGGAAGCTGTCCGTTTAGCGCGCCGCCTCCTTGGCGAGGCATAAAGGAGAACAGCATGCGCGATTATTTAGCTATCCTCGATCGGGCGTATACGGGTGAATATATCTCCGAAGAAAACTGGGACCTCGAAAAGGTAGCCGCGGCGGCGCGTCGT
>CAKZNJ010000280.1 GCA_937129505.1 uncultured Anaerolineae bacterium
CATTGGTTATCGGATCACCGCTCAAGCGAACGATCCAGCGTTAAACTATGGGATCTGCTTGAATCCACCCAAGAATCAATTGATTCAATTTACCCATCAGGATAAAATCATTGTGCTCGCTGAAGATTGAGATAAAAACTCCACTTTGAAGGAATGCCAATGTCCTTGCCAACTCAGTCGAACAACCAAGATCTGACCTCTTCCCACATAGTTGTATCTCCATCTCTTCGACTTCCCCGCTGGGAACTGATTCTATTCGCTTGTATTGTAGCCCTAACTATCTTCACGCGATTTTATATCTTAGGCGTGCGGGTAATGAGCCATGATGAAACATCGCATGTATATTTTTCATGGCTTCTCTCCCAAGGGAAAGGATACCGACACGACCCCATCACCCACGGGCCACTTCAATTTCACCTAATTGCCCTATGCTATTTTCTATTTGGGGATAACGATTTTACCGCTCGCATACCCGCCGCAACACTGAGTGTCCTTACCGTTGTGTTTTTGTGGTATTACCGAAATATCCTGGGAAGATATGGATACCTTGTGGGGGCTTTTTTGGTATTAATATCCCCCTTTATCCTCTACTACGGCCGCTATGCCCGCAATGAAGCCTTGATTGGTTTGTTTGCAGTTGTTTTATGGTGGGGAATTCTCAATTACCTGAATACGCGGGAGGTGCGTTATCTAATTTGGGTAACGGTGGCTTCCGTATTACACTTCATCTCGAAAGAAACCGCATTCATCTATACTGCTCAAGCGCTAATATTTCTCGCCCTCTATCTACTTCATTCGATTTCAAAAAAGAGCTGGAAGCTTGAAACCTATCGTACTTTTTTCCTCAGCATCCTGATCGCTTCTCTGCTAATGCTCACTCTTGCCCTAGGAATAGCAATCTTAGACAGAAACCCCCAAAACAATCTTCAACAACCAGGTATTGAGCAACAACCCTCAAACCAACCACTCTCTGCGGCTTCAATTGCTCTAATTGGTTTAGCGGTTGTTGGCGTTCTTGCTTCGGTCGCGATCTTAATTCGCGGTTACTCTTGGTCAGCTCTGCTGCAAGAACCATCTTTTGATTTAGCCATTCTATTAGGGACGCAAGTACTACCAATGCTCGCACCCTTCCCCGTAAAGTTCCTTGGTCGCGACCCGATTGACTACAGCTCCACCCAAAACATATTCTTCGTAGCAATCTTTGTTGGTCTGACGAGCATCGCTGCAATTCTAATCGGTCTAGCCTGGCGACCAAAAGTTTGGCTGTTAAATTTCTCGATCTTTTATTCAATATTTATCCTGTTCTATTCGACCATTTTCACCAACGGTTTTGGGATCTTCACTGGCTTAGTGGGATCACTTGGCTACTGGCTCGAGCAACACGGTGTCAACCGTGGAAGTCAGCCTTGGTATTATTACGGTCTTGTTCAAATTCCGATTTACGAATATCTACCTCTTATTGGCGTCGGTTTTGCAGTCATCTATTATGTATGGAAACAACGCAAGATTTCGTCACCAATCCGAGGTACTTCTGATCCAGAAAAAAGTAACATCCGCCAACCTTTCTCTTCCCTCGATCGCTTAACTTTTACCTTTTTCCTTTATTGGTCTATAACAAGTTTTGTTGCCTTTAGCATTGCAGGGGAGAAAATGCCGTGGTTGACTTTTCATATAGCTCTCCCGATGATCCTTCTTACGGCGTGGGGGCTAGGCAAAGTGCTCGAGTCAATTCGTTGGAAATATGTAATCCGTCATAGGGGTTGGTTACTAAGTATTGTATTTGTCATTTTTATAATCTCGTTTTTCATGACCATCTATTTAGCTCTTGGGGCAAATCCTCCTTTTCATGGGAAGGAGTTAGTTCATCTTGAAGCGACAACTTCTTTCTTGAGCGCCCTTTTATTTACGATACTTTCTGGCGCTTATTTATATTGGTCTTTCCGAAATTGGCAGTTTACCGAAGCAGTAAAAGTTTGTTTGCTCACGGTCTTCATTTTGCTCTCAATTCTCACCATCCATACCAGTGTACTAGCCACTTATATCAATTATGACAACGCCACTGAATATCTTGTCTATGCGCACTCCGCCAGAGGACCTAAAGACATCCTCGAACAAATTGAAGAGATTTCGCGCCGCACTACGGGTGGCTTAGCAATCCACGTCGCCTATGATGACGAAACTACTTATCCGTATTGGTGGTATCTGCGCCACTATCCTAATCAACAATATTATGGCGACGCCCCTACTCGCGAGTTGCGCAACGCTGCAATCATCTTAGTTGGGGAAAAGAACTATGGAAAAATCGAAGCTGTAGTTGGACAGGCTTATCACCGCTTTGATTACATCCGTTTGTGGTGGCCTAATCAAGATTACTTTGACCTTACCCCACATAGAATCCGCGACGCGCTGAATGATCCAGCCATGCGCCAAGCTATCTTTGAAGTGTGGTTAAATCGAGATTTCACTCGATACGGTCAATTGACAGGCAAAGATATGAGCTTGACCAATTGGTATCCCTCCAGTAGAATGCGCCTTTACATTCGCAAAGACATTGTTGCTTCCCTGTGGAACTATGGCAGCCTTCCAGCAGAAGCTAATATCCCCGCCGATCCTTACGAAGGGAAACAAGCCAAAATTCAAGCGGACATAATCCTGGGAGGGTCAGGTTCTGAACCGGGTCTGTTCCAGCGCCCACGAGACCTTGCGCTTTCTCCAGACGGAACGCTTTTCATTGTAGACACAGACAACCATCGCATTCAACACATCGACGCAAATGGTAATGTCATTAAAGTTTGGGGCAGTTTTGGCGATGGCACCATGGGAGAAGCACCTGGGGGTACCTTTAATCAGCCATGGGGCATTGCGGTCGACCAGCAGGGGTTTGTGTATGTTGCCGACACATGGAATCACCGCATTCAGAAATTCAACTCCGAGGGAGAGTTTATCACTCAATGGGGATACTTTGGACAAGCAGAAACCCCTACAGCCTTTTGGGGACCGCGCGATATTGTTATTGACCCACAAAATCGCCTCTTCATCTCAGACACGGGAAACAAACGGATTGTCGTCTTTGATACCGACGGCAATTTCTTGGCATCTTTCGGACAAGCCGGGTTGCTTCCAGGTGAATTTGACGAACCAGTCGGTTTGGCATTCGGACCAGATGGCCGTCTTTATGTGGCTGACACGTGGAACCAACGCATACAGGTTTTCACCATCGATGAACAGCTAAATTTTGTTTACCAGATAAGCTGGGAAATCTTCGGTTGGTACGGGCAATCACTGGATAACAAACCCTATTTAGCTGTTGATGGAAACAATTTTGTTTATGCAACTGATCCCGAAGGATTTCGAATCCTTCAATTCAATGCCAACGGTGATTTCATCCAATATTGGGGTGAGGTCGCTGCAGATGCGACTGGTTTTTCATTGCCAGCCTCAATTGCTATTGATCCTTTAGGTGGACTTTGGGTAACCGATGCCGGCAAGGGCCAAATCATGCATTTTTCAATCCCATGAAGCTATAATATAACTACAATGGAGCTTACAAAGAAAGATCCAAATGGAGAAATACTGATGAAGCTACATGAATATCAATCAAAGCAAATCTTTTCTCGTTACGGGATTCCAATCCCCAAAGGGCGAGTCGCTTCAACAGCTCTAGAAGCAAAACAGATTGCTGAAGAACTGGGTGGCAAAGTGGTAATAAAATCTCAAGTTTTAGTAGGAGGGCGAGGAAAAGCTGGAGGAATACGGCTCGCCAAAAGCCCAACCGAAGCAGAAGAAGTTGCCACCCAAATTCTATCGATGGAGATTAAAGACTTGCCCGTGCGCAAGGTCTTGGTTGACGAAGCAGCTAATATTAGCAGCGAGATCTATTTAGGAATTACCAATGATCGCGCTGCTCGAAAGCCCGTTATCATGGCATCCTCGGCTGGAGGAGTAGACATAGAAGAAGTGGCTCAAGTTTCACCCGAAAAAATTATCAAAGTCCATATTGACCCTCTGCTCGGTTTACGAGACTACCAAGCCCGCGATGTTGCGGCTGGCATTGATTTACCCCGCGAGCATTGGAAAACTTTCATCGCCATCACCCACGGGTTGTGGAAGGTTTATACCGAGTGCGACGCTACCTTAGCGGAAATTAACCCTTTAGTCATCACAGCGGAAGGACAATTGATCGCCTTGGATGGCAAGATGATTATCGATGACAATGCGCTTTTCCGTCATCCTGAGTTTTCCGAAATGCGGGACCTTGACGCAGAGGCACCTTCTGAGATCGAAGCCCGAAAATATGAGCTCTCCTTTATTAAGTTAGATGGAGATATCGGCTGTATGGTCAACGGTGCCGGGCTAGCGATGACAACTATGGATATCATCAAGCTTTTTGGCGGGAACCCAGCGAATTTCCTTGATATCGGAGGGGGAGCGAATGCGGATAAAGTGGCTGCGGCCTTCCGGATTATCCTCAGCGATCCAAATGTCAAAGCTGTCTTACTAAACGTATTTGGCGGAATTACGCGCTGTGATGAAGTGGCTCATGGCATCTTGACAGCTATGCAGGAGGTTAAGCCAAAAGTGCCAATAGTTGCCCGATTGGTGGGAACGAATGCAGAGGAAGGTCGCGATATTCTTACCAACGCTGAAATGATTACAGCTGAGACATTGGTTGATGCCGCCCAAAAAGCTGTTGTCGCAGCGAAAGGAGACCTCCGATGAGCATCCTGATTGACAAAAACACCCGTCTGCTTGTCCAAGGAATCACTGGAAATGAAGGGATCTTTCACACTCGCCAGATGGTATCTTACGGCACCAATGTTGTGGCTGGTGTAACGCCTGGCAAGGGCGGTGAGTGGGTTCTTGATGGAAAAATTCCTGTGTTTGACTCAGTCCGCATAGCTGTTGAAGCAACTGGCGCAAATACGAGCGTGATTTTTGTGCCAGCCCGTTTCGCTGCCGATGCCATCTTTGAAGCGGCAGATGCTGGGATTTCCCTAATCGTTTGCATCACAGAAGGCATCCCCGTTCAAGATATGATGTGCGTAAGAAATTATCTTGATCAAAAGAAGTGCCGCTTAGTAGGCCCAAATTGCCCAGGGTTGCTCTCCCCAGGTCAATCCAAAGTTGGGATTATTCCCGGCGATATATCCATACCGGGTAATGTAGGTGTAGTCTCCCGTTCTGGAACACTGACTTACGAAGTCCTTTACGCTCTAAAATTACATCACATAGGGGTAAGTACCTGCATCGGCATCGGCGGAGATCCCATTAACGGAACAAGCTTCATCGACGTTCTGGCGATGTTCGAAGATGATCCTCACACCGAACAAGTTGTCATCATCGGCGAAATCGGCGGCACCGATGAAGAGAAAGCCGCTGAATTTATCTCAAGTCGCATGACGAAACCGGTCGTTGGCTTTATCGCTGGCCAAACAGCTCCTCCAGGAAAACGTATGGGGCATGCGGGCGCGATTATCGAAGGTGGTTCTGGTCTAGCTAAGGACAAGATTCGTGCCCTCCAAGAAGCGGGTGTCAAGGTTGCCCAACATCCCGAAGAGATACCCCACTTACTGACCGAAACTTCAGCCTGAAAACGAAAATGGGCTGTCCAGAATCAAGAATACTGGACAGCCCTCAGTTCATTCTTCAGGCAGAACTCAATGGGTTTCCATGTGCTCTTCGATGTACTTAACTGCTTCTCCCACCGTAGTAATCTTTTGGGCATCTTCATCGGAAATTTGCCCCCCAAATTTATCCTCAAATTCCATAATGAGCTCGACTAAATCCAGTGAATCTGCTTCTAAGTCCTCGCGAAAACGAGCCTCCGGAGTAACTTTTGATTCATCAACTCCGAGCAACTCCACGATTATGGCTTTTACTTTTTCATATGTATCAGACATGGATACTTCCTCCAATAGAAATTTTGGGTATTGTATACCCTGCTTTAAATCTGTCAAGTTTTCTAAAAAGAATCACTCCTAAGGACGGGGTTATTCTCTCTATCAGGAACACCGCCTTATGAAGAAAGTTACGCCCATCAGTCAACGAAAATCGGATCATATTCGCATAAATTTGAGGGAGGATGTTCAATCTGCTGTAACCACCGGTTTAGAAAAATACCGGTTTGAACACCAAGCTCTACCTGAGTGTAACTTAGAAGATGTAAATACCCAAACCACCTTCCTGAACAAACGCCTTTCAGCTCCTATCCTGATTTCATCTATGACTGGCGGCAGTCAAGAAGCGGCTCAGATCAACCTTACCCTCGCAGAAGCAGCAGAGCAAACACAAATAGCCATGGGGCTTGGTTCTCAACGGGCAGCTATCGAACATCCAGAACTTGAAGACACCTTTAAAGTGCGCCATGTAGCGCCAAATATCCTTCTGTTTGCCAATCTAGGAGCGATTCAACTGAATTATCGCTACGGCTTGGATGAGTGCAAAAAAGCTGTCGATATGATCGAAGCAGATGCCCTCGTCCTCCATCTTAACCCCCTTCAAGAGGCACTTCAACCCGAAGGAGATACCCGCTTCGAAAATTTGATCGAAAAAATCGCAATGGTTTGCCACTCACTTTCCGTTCCAGTTATTGTAAAAGAGGTCGGCTGGGGTATCTCCAAACGCGTTGCCAAACTGTTGATTGAAGCCGGTGTCTCCGCTATTGACGTCGCTGGCGCTGGTGGAACCTCATGGTCTCAAGTCGAGATGTATCGAGCAAAATCCGAAAGTGCTGCTCGCATCGCTTCTCACTTTATTGACTGGGGAATCCCAACGGTGGAATGTATTAAAAATATCCGCTCTGTTCATCCTTCTATCCCTCTCATCGCTTCAGGGGGAATCCGAAATGGTATTGAGATCGCAAAATGTATCGCATTAGGAGCTGACTTAGGAGCCTTGGCTTCCCCTTTTCTCAAAGCTGCCGCTCGGTCCTTAAATGACACCATTGAAACGATTAACGAATTAAAGAGAGAAATACAAATCACGATGTTCGCTGCTGGCGTAAAATCTATCCTCGAATTGCAAACTACCGCTCTCAAGGAAATCTAATCATGGATGATGCTGAGAATTTAATCCAAACGATACGAAAAGCTCTCGAAGAAGAACTTCACAGCCAACTGGCGAATCTAGCCTACCCTCCTTATGAAACGTACCACGAAATGCTGGCATATCACATGGGTTGGGTAGGCGAAGGAGCAGGTGAAAAAGCGACTGGAAAACGCATCCGCCCAATCATCTTACTTCTCTGCACTGCCGCAAGCTGCGAAGAATGGAAGAAATCTCTGCCCGCTGCTGCAGCAGTCGAATTTGTACATAACTTTTCGCTTATTCACGATGACATCGAAGATAATAGCCACTATCGCCGAGGTCGTCTTACGGTTTGGGCTAAATGGGGGCTGGCACAAGGGGTTAATGCTGGTGATGCGCTATTTACGATCAGCCATCTAGCAATGTTGAGTTTATCTCATTCGTTCCCTGCGGAGATGGTGCTTCAGGCGACCAATCTACTCCTTCAAACATGCCTCCAATTGACACAAGGACAATTTTTGGACATCTCCTTCGAGAGTCGTCCGGAAATCTCGTTGGATGAATATTTGACGATGATCGAGGGGAAAACCGCAGCCCTATTCGCTGCCTGCGCTCAGTTGGGGTCTCTGCTAGCCAACGATCAAGCAAGCCGTCAAAAGCATTATATGGAATTCGGCAAAGCCTTAGGTCTAGCTTTTCAAGTTGTAGACGATCTATTGGGAATATGGGGCGACGAAGCTTTGATCGGAAAATCTACCTCTTCGGATTTAGTTAGCGGAAAGAAAACCTATCCTGTTATTTTAGGACTTCAGTCAGATAGAGCTTTCGCCAAACGGTGGCGCCAGGGGAGTATTAAACCTGAGGAAGTATTATCCCTTGCCAGACAACTAGAAGAAGAGGGGATTCGGGCAGCAACAGAAGCAGAAGCCCATCGTCTAACTCAACGCGCCCTTTCGGAACTATCCGCCGCACAACCCGCCGGATTAGCTGCTCAAGCTTTGATCGCCCTTACCCACAAAATGAGCCAGAGAATACAATAAAGGAATGGTCAGACAAATTCAATAAAGGCTTGATTTCCTAAAAGCTGGCCAAATCGGGTAAGTCTTATTCTCTTCTGGCCGTCCTCAATCCACTCAACCAATCCCTTTTGGAGCAGGCGGTGGATTTCTTCCGCAAAGACTTCGCTCATTTTTTTCCCATATCGTCGAAAGAAATCCTCTTCACCCACGCCTTCTTGCACTAGTCTTAAACCTAGCAGCAAAGTATCCCTCATTTGTTCCTCTGGGCTAACAATATAGTAATCCTGTGTCGCGGGAGAAAACGGGAACGCACAATGCATCTTGTTTGGACTGGACAACTTTTGGATGTACTGCCACGGATGAGAAACATTGATTAGGCGATATCCGTCGAGATAGCTGTGGGCTCCTGCCCCCAAACCCAAATAAGGAAGGTTTTTCCAATATTGCAGGTTGTGACGACATTCAAAAAGTCCGCCGGCTATGTTCCTTCGTGCCCAATTTGAGATTTCGTAGTGTAAGTATCCAGCTTGAGAAAGCATCTCCCGGGCAACATCATAACAATCTGCAGCAATGTCATCATCAGGGGTGAGCAACTCGCCCGTTGATACTTTTTGATAAAGCATTGTGTTCTCTTCGATCGTTAAGCTATAGAGAGAAAGATGCTCAACATCCAACGATAGAGCAACTTTCAAAGAGTTTCGCCAATCATCGAGCGTTTGATTGGGCAAGGCATTGATGAGATCCAAATTTATATTTTCTATCCCACCTGCTCGAGCAATTTCCACAGCTTGGACGACATCTCCTACCGTGTGGCTACGCCCTAAAAGGCGTAATTCATGCTCGTTTGCAGACTGCATCCCAATGCTGAGCCGGTTAACACCTGCCCCTACATAACCCCTAATTTTTTGTAAAGAGCATGTCCCAGGGTTGGCTTCTAAGCTAATCTCCATTTCAGCCATAAAACCGAGAGTGTATTCGAGAGTTGACAAGATCATTTGCAGATCTCGTGGTTTTAGCAAAGAAGGGGTTCCACCTCCCAAATATATCGTGTGCACCTTATTTCGCATTGTCTCAGGGAGTGACTGCCCGAAAATTTCAATCTCCCGACAAAGGGCTTTTACATAAGGAGAAATCAGGTGATCCAAACCCGCATAGGTATTGAAATCACAATACCCGCATCGCTGAACACAAAATGGGATGTGAATATAAACAGAGAGGTTCATTGTCTATGAGTATATCATTAGCTTTAATTTCATTGCCCTTTACGTCGCCCGAGACACTGGTATAATCCCCCTGCGTTGAACTAAAACGAAACCAGAGATTATGATCAGCGACACACCATCAAAACCTACTCGCATCTGTCCAACCTGCGGTACCCGCCTAGCGGAACATTCCCAACGCTGTCTCGTCTGTGGCACGGTACTCAACCCTCAAGCCAAAGCAGCAACCGCCGCGAAACCCATCCAAGGGTCACGCATGCCGGAAATCACGCTGACATTACCGGCTGCAATTGGCTTCTTGGCGTTATTTTTGGCAATTGGTGCTGGTTTAGTGTACATTGCCCTGCAACAAACAGGTAGAGTTGCCGAACCAACCGTTACTCCAACCTCAACCACCACTCCAACTGCTACGTTCACAGCAACACCTTTAACCCCCACACCAACCAACACACCCGAACCGAGCCCAACTCCGCTCACTTACAGGGTTGCCGCCAATGACACCTGTTCTTCCATTGCGTTTGCGTTCGGCGTCTCAATCCAAAGCATCGTATTACTCAATAACCTGCCCGCCGCTTGTGACACGTTATATATCGGGCAATCCCTCTTAATCCCCCATCCAACACCCACCCCAACACCATTCCCCACGGCGACACTAAGCCCTGCGGAAGCCACCGAAGCAGCCTGCACCAAGATCGAGTATATTGTGCAAGATAACGACACCCTCAGCACCATATCTGCGAACTACAATGTACCCATCGCTGTCCTGAAATCCTACAATGGACTAGTAAGCGATATTGTCCGTTCTGGACAGCCCTTATTGATTCCTCTCTGTGAGCGCCGTAGTACCCCTGGTCCCACCCCAACCTTTACTCCGCCGCCTCCCTACCCACCTCCAAGCTTGTTACTACCTCAAGACGGAGCGCCTTTTACCCTCGCTGATCAAATAATCACCCTCCAATGGGCTTCGATCGGCGTCTTGCGGGAGAATGAAGCCTACCAAGTGAATATTGTCGATATCACAGACAGCGGCGAGCGAAAAATTGTCGACTATGTTACCGACACCAAATACATCGTCCCCACCAGTTTTCGTCCTACCGATACACGACCACACGTCATTCGGTGGTGGGTGACAACCGTCCGACAGGTCGGCACGGATGACAACGGAAATCCGATCTGGGTACCAGCTGGAGCTAACAGCGAACAGAGAGTTTTCACTTGGAGCGGTGTGGCCGGGACGCCCGTTCCTTAAAATTAGTCGAATTCGCCTTTAACATCCTCGCTCGTGGGCATAGAGTTCATGGAGGGGAATCTCAACCCCTTTTTGTTCGGCAGCAATATTCTCCAACATTCTGGTAGTCACCGACTTCGGCCGTTCAATTGGGGCGCCTAAAGCCCTCGCCCAAACTGTATTGGCGGTTACTCCTAAAATCCGACTTACGCCAAACAGAACAGTGTAAAACCCGCCAGGGAAATTCTCCTTGCCATCTAAAATACCATAATACCGTTGGAGCACCCCACTAATTGCATCGACATTTGGCCAAGGATCCTTCGCCTTTCCTTGTTGCCTTAGGACATCCGGAACAACCTCATAGACTAATTTAGCCAACCGAAATAGGTCATATTCCGGCATATACTTTTCGCCTAACTCCATTTGAGCGGTGAAACGGGGATCGGTGATGCGAAGGATCGCATGTCCATAGCCAGGGATCACCTTGCCGGCGTTCAAGGTTTCCCAAGTATATTCGGTCAACTGCTCTTTGGTGGGTACACCTTGATATTTCTGATACACATCCAATAACCATTCCATTGCTTCTTGATTGGCACGGCCGTGTAGAGGACCCGCTAAGCCATTCATACCGGCTGACACTGCATAATACACGTCCGAAAGCGTTGAAGATACTAAATAGGTTGTGTGAGCACTGACGTTGCCGCTTTCGTGATCCGAGTGGATGATGAAATATAAACGAGAAAGATCGTAATATCTCTCATTCTCAATGCCAATCATATAGCCAAAATTAGCCGCCCAATCTAACTCTTCCTTTGGTTCTACAATTTGCCCATCACGGAATTTGTGATTATAGATAAAGGCAGCAATTTGGGGAGCCCGAGCACTCAAATCAAGGCTATCTTCCAAGGTAGGAATCCAGTAATCTTCTTTCTTTAAACCCCGGTCATACGCTTTAGTAAAATGAGATTCACGCTCCATCGCCAAAATTGCTAGCGAAAATAATGCCATTGCGCTGGTCTCCTTTGGCATGGCGCGGATTACATCATACACATAGCTAGGAACTTCTTGCCTTTTTTTCCATTCCTGTTCGATTTCAATTCCCTCTTCATAAGTTGGAATGCGGCCGACCAGTAACAAGTAATATAACCCTCCCAAAAATGGCATCTCGTTGCCTGGGCTTTTTGGTAGAAGTTCTAATAATTCAGGGATCGTAAATCCCCGCAGGCGGATTCCCTGATTAGGATCTACACAGGAAATATCCGTCACGAGGGCTTTGACATCTCGGATGCCCCCCAAGATTTGTGCAATATTAATCTCCGCCACCTTGACCTGACCATATTCTGTGATCAACCGTTTCAAGCGTGCTCTCCACGCTGGGAGTTGATCTTGAATTTGAGTTATGAGATTCATTTTTATCTCCAAACCATGATTAAAGTTTTAATTTGGCAATATTTTCGGCTACAATTGCCGCCGAGACCTTCAGAGCCTGTTTTTCATTTTGTGTAAGAGGGTATTCTAGGACTTTTTCGATACCATTTCGGCCTAATTGAGCTGCAACACCGAAATAAATATCATGCAGATCATATTCACCTTGCAAGTAAGCAGAGACAGGGGCGATTAAGTGTTTATCTCGAATGACCGCCTCGACCATTTTTGCAACCGCAACTCCCGGAGCATAGAATGCACTCCCCATCTTTAGCAAACTAACGATTTCTCCTCCGCCTTTTCTCGTGCGCTCAACGATTGCATCGAGCCTTTCGGCTGGTAGGATTTGATCGAGGGGAATTCCCGCCACATTGGAGATGTGAGTTAAGGGCACCATCTCATCCCCATGTCCCCCCAAGACATAGCAATGAACATTTTCAACGCTGACACCTAATTCTTCAGCCACGAACGTCGCCATTCGGGTTGAGTCCAATATTCCAGCTTGTCCGAACACCCTGTGGGGTGGTAAACCCGTCACTTTCATTGTGAGGTAAGTCATTACATCCAGTGGGTTAGTAAGAACAATGTAGATGGCATTCGGCGAATATTTCAAAGTATTCATCGCCGCTTGCCGAACAATTTCCGCGTTCGCAGCTAAAAGATCATCCCGGCTCATGCCAGGCTTACGCGGTAAGCCAGCCGTGATAACAACTACATCTGAGTTTTCGGTTAGTTCATATTCTGTTCCCCCTGCTATCCGTACATCCTTACCAATTACCGGCATCGCTTGTTGCAAATCAAGGGCTTTCCCCTGCGCTAACCCATCAACCACGTCTATTAGGACGATATCGGCGATTTCGAGTTCCGCCAGCCAATGCGCCGTTGTCGCCCCTGTCATTCCCGCCCCAATGATCGACACTTTAGCTCTCATTTCATCGTTCCCCTTTCCTAAGCATTTACTTTTTCTAAGGTTTGTTCTTGCAAGAAGTGGATCGCCCGCATTGCGGCTGCCGCCCCCATTCCCGCCGAGGTGATCACTTGCCGGAAATGCGGATCCGCTGCTTCTCCTGCCGCAAAAACACCAGCGACATTGGTTTGCATCAGGTGATCGGTGACCAGATACTTCGCAGCATCCATTTCCAACTGCCCTTCAAAGAGCTGAGTGTTGGGAGAATGGCCAATGAAGATGAAGACCCCATCAGTATCTTTTAGCCACTCTTCACCGCTTTGGACATTTCGTAAACGAACCTGTTTCACAGCATTATCCCCGATAATTTCGGTAACGATCGTGTTATAGATAAAGGAAATTTTCGGGTTTTCTTTAGCGCGCTTTTGTAAGATGGCTCCTGCACGCAAGGTGTCGCGACGATGAACAATCGTGACGCTTTTGGCATACCTTGTAAGAAATATGCTTTCTTCGAGGGCAGAGTCACCACCACCAACCACAATCACATCTTTATCTTTGAAGAACCATCCATCACAGGTCGCACAATAGGAAACACCTTTGCCTGTTAGCTCTTTCTCCCCAGGGATGTTTAGGTGATTTGGCGTCGCTCCAGTTGCAACGATTAAAGCGTCTGCCACATATGTTTTAGAGTAGGTCTTAACCATAAAGGGTCTGACGCTTAGATTGACTTCGGTAGCAAGATCAAACTCGATCTTAGCTCCAAAACGCTCCGCCTGCTTCTGAAAGAGCTCGACCAATTCTTGCCCCCCGATTCCATCCGGGAAGCCCGGATAGTTTTCTACTGTGTATGTCAAAGAGACCTGCCCTCCAAATTCCATGCCAGCTAAGACGACAGGCTGGGTATCTGCCCGAGCTGCGTATAATGCAGCAGCTAACCCTGCTGGACCAGAGCCGAGGATGAGAACTTTTACACGTTCGATTTTTGAATCCTCTTCAGATGAGAGAGGTGTAACTCCACTTAGACTGATTTTCATTCTTTTGCCCTTTCTTGTAAAGAGTGATTTTGCACAGTATTAGATGAATTTTTCACAAATATTGTTACAATATCGGATATCAACGGTCTTTATTATATCCCTTTGGTTAACTGTTTTGAAAGTTCTAAAGGCAAACTTTTATGGTATGTTTAGGGGTGAGGCTAAAAAATCATGAGGTCAGTTCATCTCAGAAAATGATTTCTACCAAACCATACTCACCTTTATCGTTTCTTCGCTCTCTCTCGCCTTCCTTAGGTGAAAAGCAGCGACTCGCTTTGCGAGAGTTCATTGATAGCCTGGGTAAAGTCAAAGACATCACAGAGTTTTATCGTCTGCTCGAAAAAATCTTCAGAGAGACCATTACTCCCCAATTTTTCTATCTCTTTCTTCTAAATAATGACACGAATGAGCTAGTTCTTTTCTCGCCAGCTAATTTGCCGATTAATGAAGTGGCGTTTCCGCATCATTCCCCTTTTATTGAATTATTGAGAAAAAAGGGGAAGGCTATCGCCCTAATGGCTGATGAGACTTTACCCAAACTTTCCCAGAGCGATAGAGCAAAGCTAACATTATTGGACGTTAATGTGTGTTATCCCCTGCAAACTGACGATCGCTTGATTGGATTTATTGGTCTCGGCCATCCAGCGGGCAAGGTCAAATATACGAGAGAAGATCATTTCTTTGTGGAAGAGATCTGTCGCCTCGCCACACTATTGCTAAATCACCTTCTCGAAAAAGAAGAAATCGAACAGCAGATTCAGCAAATGGAAACCCTAAATCGGCTTTCACAGGGCATCAATGTCACTCTTCATTTTGATGATTTACTGGAATTAATCTATGCTCAAACCGAAAGTATCCTTCCCCTGACCGATTTTTGGCTATCTACGTACGACCCAGAGACCCAAGTATTCTCTTTCGTCTTCGTTGTTGAAGATGGAGAACGCCGATTTGACCAAGAAAATGTCCCCTTAAACATCGATGAGCATTTAGAGAAGCTTGTCCTTCAAAAGGCAAAAGCACTCCATACAGACGACTACAACCAAACAGCCCGTCTGTATGGAATAGCTCCTAAACATAAGTCCATCCAAGCTTGGATGTGCGTCCCCTTACTTTCTGGCAAAGATACCCTCGGCACAATCAGCATCGGGCATCGATTGATTGGTATAGCCTATACCAAAAAGCAACTCCAAATCCTTCAAGCTATTTCCGATCAAACCGCAGCCGCTCTGGTAAAGATTAGACTCCTAAAGGCAACGCAAACCCAAGCCCAAAGGATGACCGTTCTTAATGAGATCGGCAGCCGATTAACAGCCTCTTTAGAGCCAGACACCATTCTTGGTATCGTTCAAGAACAAGGACAAAAGTTGATCCCTAGTGATGAGTGGATCGCACTTTTCTTCAACGAGACCAGCAATGACTTCTTACAACCTAGGTCAAAAGGCTTACAAAAAATCCATTTTGACTCCCCCATCTCTGAAATTATCCAAGAAGCATTTCAACTTGGACAAACCGTTGTCAAAAGTTTTCCCAAGCGATTTGAAGAAGCGAAGACAGTTCAAGTCCTCTGTCATCCCCTGTTTATAGAAAAGCGCCCCCTCGGTGTCTTAGTGTTGAAGAGGGAGACAATCCCAACGTCATTCTCAGGGGACGATCTGGAGCTTATTACCACCCTCGGTAATCAAGTCTCAATCGCATTGGCAAACGCCCTTAAGTATACCCAAACCGATCAAGCGTTGCAACAACGATTAAACGAACTAGCCACACTCCAACAAATTGATCGTGAGCTGAATGCCAGTCTTGAAATTGAGCGAACGCTTGCCATCACCCTTCAACATGCGCTTCAACACTCCACGGCGGAAGGGGGGGCGATCGGTTTGGTGAAAGACAATTTCTTTTCACCACTACACTTAGTTGGCTATGAAGGAATACCTTCGACGATCTTACTTGAAGAGATCGGTATCAATTCATCTATCACAGACGCTCTCCTCATCGAAAAAAGCCTATTCCTAGAAGGCGCACAAAAGTCCCTTGTCTTTCCCTTAGAAAGAGAAGGACGGGTTATCGCTCTATTAATTCTCGAAAGCAGGCGCAGAGATTTTTGCCCGCCAGATACCCACTCTTTCATCTCTCGCCTCTGTTCCCATGCCGCTATGGCTTTATCCAACGCCATCCTTTACTCTGAGGTACAACAGGCTAACCACGCCAAAAGCGAATTTGTATCCTTGGTCTCCCATGAGCTAAAGACCCCCATGACAGCGATCAAAGGTTATGCGGACTTAATCGCGCAGGGGGCGGTAGGCCCAATTAACGAAGTACAGGCGAATTTCTTATCCACCATCCGCGCCAATGTCAACCGCATGGCAAATTTAGTCTCCGATCTGGCAGATGTCTCGCGCATCGAAGCTGGAAGGCTTCATCTCGAATTCGAAGCAACCTCCATCCAGGAAGTCTTAGAAGAAGTGATTCGAACCGTCTCGACTCAATTAGAGGAGAAAAAGCAACAGGTCATTTTAGATATCCCCGCCGATTTACCGCTTGTCTGGTGTGATCGCAATCGCTTAATTCAGATCTATAATAACCTTGTCAGCAATGCGATTAAGTACTCGCCTTCCGAAACAATGATTGAAGTCAAATGTTTGGTAACCACAAATTCAAAGGAGCAACAAAGCACTCAGAAAATGGTTTTATCTTCTGTGAGAGATCAAGGAGTAGGAATCTCCATTGAAGATCAGCCCAAGATTTTTCAAAAGTTCTTCCGTTCCGAGGACCCGAAAGTGCGTGAAAACCCCGGCACCGGTCTCGGTCTAAATATTACGAAATATCTAGTCGAAATTCAAGGCGGCCAAATTTGGTTCGAAAGCGAAGTCGGAGAAGGCACTACCTTTTATTTTACTGTTCCGGTTGCTTCTGTTGATTAATGCATTTCATGATTGGCGGGGTCTGTTTAGAAAAACGATGACTTTGCAAACAGACCCCGCGCCCGATCTCTTTGGACTTATCTATGCAGGTAATTGCACTTTTGGCAAATGTTCCATTGCCTTTTTAATTTCCTCCTCAGGATAGCTGTAATCCTCAAGCTTGCCCTCTAGGTAGGCTTGATATGCAGACATATCAAAGTTTCCATGACCGGAGAGGTTAAAGAGAATTACTCGTGGCTCACCTTTTTCTTTTGCAGCTAGGGCTTCATCGATTGCGGCGCGGATAGCATGTGCACTTTCTGGAGCAGGAATGATCCCTTCTGCGCGAGCGAATTGAAGAGCCGCTTCAAATGTTGCCAGTTGCTTAACAGCCACGGCGTCGATATATCCTGCATCGTATAAAGCGCTGACAGTCGGAGCCATCCCATGATACCTCAATCCCCCTGCGTGAATTGGTGCAGGCATAAACGTGTGACCCAGCGTATGCATTTTGACAATTGGCGCCATTTTCGCTGTATCCCCATAATCGAAGGTATATAATCCTTTTGTCAATGAGGGGGTGGCCGCCGGCTCAACTGCCACGATACGCGTCTTTTTTCCTTCCAGAAGGTTCATCCGCAAAAATGGGAAGGCAATCCCGGCAAAATTCGATCCTCCACCAATACAGCCGATGACGACATCGGGGTACTCCCCCGCTAGATCCATCTGTTTCAACGCCTCTTCGCCAATCACCGTTTGATGCAACAGGACATGGTTGAGCACACTGCCCAAACTGTACTTCTTTTTCCCGCCCGACGTAGCCGCGACTTCTACTGCCTCGGATATGGCAATACCTAATGAGCCATTTGAGTCAGGGTTTTTCTCCAACACCGAGCGACCAAACTGCGTTAAGTCGGTAGGCGAGGCATAGACTTTTGCCCCAAAACTTTCCATCATGATGCGGCGATACGGTTTCTGGTAGTAAGAGACTTTTACCATATAAACTTCTAGGTCGAGATCGAAGAAATTGCATGCCAGCGCTAATGCCGATCCCCACTGACCTGCACCAGTTTCAGTGGTCAAGGCATGTGTCCCTGCCAACTTGTTGTAATATGCTTGAGCTATTGCCGTGTTGGGTTTATGGCTTCCGGCAGGGGAGACCCCTTCATGTTTATAGTAAATGTGAGCAGGTGTTTGTAAAGCTTTTTCTAAACGCTTTGCTCGGATAAGGGGTGTTGGTCGATAAAGTTTATAGATCTCACGCACCTCTTCAGGGATTTCAATATATCGTTCGGTGCTAACCTCCTGAAGGATAAGCTCCATCGGAAATAAGACGGACAGAAAATCGGGTGTGACTGGCTCTAAGGTTTGAGGGTGAAGCACTGGCGCAGGTGCGATGGGCATATCGGCATTAATGTTGTACCAAAACTTCGGCAAATCGTTCTCACTGAGCAAAAAACGGGTTGATTCAGACATTTTCGGCCTCCTTCGATTTTAGTTTTTGACGAAAAAATAAAAACGCGCTCGCCCCAGAATGGGGACGAACGCGCAGTCCGCGGTGCCACCCCGCTTAGGCTTGCCAATTAACCAAAAATCCCGTTGGTGTTGCAACGGGATAAACTTAGCCAGCCTCACTCATTAAGGGGTACAGGATTTTTGTCTCCGATACCCTTTCCCATGATAACGGCGGTTTCGCCGGCGATGGCTACTCAGCTTTTCTTTTCACCTCGCACTCGGAGGACCATTCAACTCCTTCGTACTTGCAAGGTTCCCACCATCCCTTGCTCTCTGAAAAGCCGTAAGAAGTCTACTTTTCCTCGTCAACGTTTTAAGGGTAGTTAATTGGTCGTCATTATATCTAGTTTTAATCGCTTGTCAAGGCTAAAACAGCCAATAATTTTAGCTTTGCTTTTTTACATAATCAACAAATTGAAAAGGGAAAGCATGTTTTTCGTCAGGGGGGTGGTATTGTTGCCAGTTCATTGACCACTCGCTCTCATCCCAAGGTGGGAAAAAGGTATCTGCCTCAACAACTGCTAAAATCTTTGTAAGATAGAGCCTGTCAGCAAACGATAGAGCTGCTCGAAATAGCTGGGCGCCTCCGCCAATAAAAACTTCATTTTCCCCAGCCTCCCGGCAAATTTCAAGGGCGGCACTTAAGTTCGGCACCACCATCACGTCGCTTTCAGGTTCAATACTACTTTGACTTTTCGAAAGGACGATCATCTTCCTACCAATTAGAGGTTTCCCGATTGATTGATAGGTTTTCCGTCCAATAATTAAGTGGTGCCCCATAGTTAGTCGCTTAAAGCGCTTCAAATCGTCGGGTAAATGCCACGGCAGCCGATTGCGCAGACCAATTCCCCCTCGCTCGTCCATCGCCACAATGATCGAAACGATCAAACAGCTACCTCCGCTGCAATGTGGGGATGAGAACGATAATTGAGCAGTTCAAAATCTTCGTACTGAAAAGCGAAAATGTCCTTAACTTCAGGATTCAATTTCATTTGGGGTAAAGGATAAGGCTCACGCGTTAATTGTAACTTAGCTTGTTCAAGATGATTGAGATAAAGATGAACATCGCCAAATGTATGAATGAATTCGCCTGCCTTCAGATCGGTAACTTGTGCAATCATCATTGTTAACAACGAATAAGAAGCAATATTGAACGGCACTCCAAGAAAAACATCGGCTGATCGTTGGTAAAGCTGACAAGATAATCGCCCATTCGCTACATAAAACTGAAAGAGGCAATGACAGGGTGGCAGAGCCATCTTCTCCAGTTCGGCTACATTCCAAGCACTGACGATCAAACGTCGCGAGTTGGGGTTTTTGCGAATGCCTTCAATGACCTGCGAGATCTGGTCAACCGTCTGTCCATCGGCTCCGCGCCATGACCGCCATTGAGCTCCATAGATTGGTCCGAGATCGCCGTTTTCATCCGCCCACTCATTCCAAATCCGCACACCATGTTCTTGTAAGAAGCGCACGTTCGTATCGCCCTTTAAAAACCAGAGCAATTCATAAATGACCGACTTAAGATGAATCTTCTTCGTTGTTAGGATGGGAAATCCCTCTTCTAGGTTAAAACGCATCTGATATCCAAATACCGATAAGGTGCCGACTCCTGTCCGATCTTCTTTTTTGACCCCCTTCTCCAAAATATGGGCTAGCAAATCTAAATAGGTTCTCATCTTATACCTCGCTCAAAAGACACCACTCTAATCCCAAAGGGTTCTCAAGCAACTTTTCAAAGGCTTCTTTTCGTTGAATCTCCTTTCCTATTTGACAAAACACAATTCCTTAACCTATCCCGAAGTAATCATTTCCGATCCACAACTAACGAATCGAGAATAATACGGGCATTCAGAATATCCTGATGAATTTGTTCGACAAGCGCATCTTTAGACGGAAAACGTCTTTCATCCCGCAACCGATCTAAAAATTCTAGGGTAAGGGTTGAATGATACAAGTCAGCATCAAAGTCCAGCAAATGTGCCTCTACCCTCGGAGCGACAGGATCACCTTCAAAGGTAGGACGTACCCCCACATTAACCACCGATCCATAGCGGCGGTGGTTCACATATGCATAACAAACATACACCCCATGCAGAGGAACCGCTCGCTCAGCTAGGATATCCAAATTTGCAGTTGGTATTCCTAGAGTTTTACCTCGACCATCACCCTTGATTACTTGTCCCCGTAAAAGGAACGGACGCCCCAGTAGAAGGTTTACCTTCTTTATGTTCCCATCTGCTAAAAGAGTACGCAACAAACTCGATGAAACTACTTCTCCGTTGACGCGGACGGGAGGGATAACATGCAGTTCATATTCATAGCTCTTGCTCAGTATAGCGAGGTGGTCTACCGTCCCTTCTCGCTTTTTCCCTAAGGCAAAATCGTAGCCCACCACCAAATCCATAAAAGCCGTCTTTGCCTTGAGTCTTTGGAGGAACTCACTTGCGGAGAGGTTAGCCACCTCCAAATTAAAGGGATGGGTTATGACCACATCCACCCCTAAACTTCCCAAAAGGTCCGCCTTCTCTTCAGGCGTAGATAAGTAAAAACGGCCTTCTTTTTTTCCCAAAACTCGATCGGGATGGGGAAAGAAAGTCACCACAACTGCGGGAAGGGCTTTTTCTTTTGCTTTTCCTACTAAATGACGAATAATCTCCTGATGACCTAGATGAACCCCATCAAAGGTGCCAATAGACAAACAAGAACCTGTTAGTGAAAGTTCATCCAGCGACCAGAAATGACGCATGGGGACAAGAGAGCCTTATTGGAAAAAGACCTTACGCGGTTGCCATTCATTTGTAGTAGGATCGTACTCAAGTAAAGCAACCAGATCACCCTGTTGGCTTACCCCTCGTGCCCATCCCTTTTCGTTTGGTTCGCCGGGAACGCGGTGTCCA
>CAKZNJ010000281.1 GCA_937129505.1 uncultured Anaerolineae bacterium
TTCATCGCGACCGTATGGATGCAATTCATCGCGACCGTATGGATGCAATTCATCGCGACCGTATGGATGCAATTCATTGCATCCATAATTCATTGTGCCCGTAGGGGTGCAATTCATTGCATCCATAATTCATTGCGTCATACACGGAGGTGATCAATGCAATACGATCCAAACCGACATCACCGCCATTCCATCCGCCTGTCGGATTGGGATTACACCCTTGGGGCATATTTCGTCACAATTTGCGTCCAGAACCGCGAAATGGTTTTCGGTAATGTGGTCAACGGTGAAATGCAATTGAACGCATCGGGTATCATTGTCGCCGAATATTGGCACAATTTGCCCCGCCATTTCCCGACCGTCGAATTGGGGCCGTTCGTGGTGATGCCAAACCATGTGCATTTCATTATATCGTTGAACCCGCCCGCCGTAGGGGCGCAATTCGTAGGGGCGCAATTCGTAGGGGCGCAATTCGTAGGGGCGCAATTGAATTGCGCCCCTACGAATCAAACGCCGACGAATACGCCCGTCGCCCCGGCGCGTACGGTAACACAAAACGGATCCCCTATCGGCAAACCGTTCACCGTGGATAAACAACACCCCACGTTGGGGCAGGTAGTACGGGCATTCAAGGCAGCCACCGCACGTTTGATTCGTCAGGCAGGCAACAACGATTTCGCCTGGCAACGCAATTATTACGAACACATCATCCGCAACGAGGCTGAATGCCAACGCATTGCGCAATACATTCACGCCAACCCCGCCAAATGGATAACAGATTGGGAAAACCCCAACCGCTAATCGGTTTATAATAACCGGAAGAACAACCTGATGTCACTAACCGCACTCGGATAGATGTTAGGCGACTTACCGAAAACTTCAGGCACCGCTGGACGGCAGAAGAAATACAACTTCAGGCACGGTGGTGGCAGATTCAGCTTGAGAGAGCATTCAGCTGCCGTAAGACAGATTAATGGTCATAAAAAAATAGTCTGTTGACAGAGACTGGCTAGAAAGCTCAAGTCGGGCTTACAGCTGAAGGGTAGGGTTAAATTCCGACAGAGAAACCACGGCGTAGGATTACTTCATTGCCCAAGAATGCTGAGAGAGGAGAGAAAACCCTCATGCATGTTACCTACCAACCCATAGGCATCATTCATAGTCCCTTCAATCGTCTGGAAGATATGCCTATTCAGCCCACCAGTGAAACGAGCGGATCAGGCATTGTCGAGATTTTTCCCCAATTCGCCGCCGGCCTGAAAGATTTAGATGGGTTCTCCCATATCTACCTTCTGTATCACTTCCACAAGGCAGGCCAAATTCGTTTAACAGTGACTCCGTTTCTCGACCAAGAACCACGGGGGGTCTTTGCCACTCGCGCCCCGAGCCGTCCAAATCCTATTGGTCTATCATTGGTCGAACTAGTGCGCATCGAAAACACCCTGCTTTATGTTCACGGGTTGGATGTTCTCAACGAAACCCCTCTTTTGGATGTCAAACCCTATGTGCCGCAGTTTGAATCTCCGTCTGACGTACGCATCGGTTGGCTGGAAGGGGTCAAGGGAAATGTCCGCACCCAGAAATCCGATAACCGTTTTCAATAAGCGTTTTGGTCTAGAAGGATAAACAACTTGCAGACATCTGAATTTGTTTTTCTACTACTGACCATATTCATTCTGGCGGCGGTCATCTTTGGATTGTGGTTGCGCCGCTCGTCCCTGCCCTGTCCCGCATGGCTGGCTTGGATGGTTGAACTCGATAATCCTTTCTTTCGGAACAACCGCGCCAGTGAAATCATCCGCCGCTTGAAGATTGAACCGGGCATGCGCGTGCTGGACTTTGGCTGCGGACCGGGCAGGCTGACCATTCCGCTTGCCCGGCAGGTGGCACCGAACGGTGAAGTGACCGCCTTCGATATTCAACCCGCTATGCTGGCGCGCGTTCAGGCAAATGCCCACTCCGCGGGGCTGACAAACATCCGCCTTGTGCAAGGGGCCGCCGGAGAGGGCAAGCTGGAGCGTGCTGCCTACGACCGCGTATTGCTGGTCACCGTGCTGGGTGAAATCCCCGATCAGAAAACTGCCCTGCGGGAGATTTTTGACAGCCTAAAACCAGGTGGCTTGCTCTCAGTCACCGAAGTCATCGCTGACCCGCACTTCCAGCGGCGCGAACGCGTCCGCCAATTGGCGGCAGAGGTTGGTTTTGTCGAAGCAGCATTTTTCGGAAATCCGGTCTCATACACCCTTCATCTGCAGCGGCCAATCACTGCATGATTGCCGCATTCGCCGCGCATTGGCTATCGCTCAGCCGTTTCGTTCTCGAAATTAGGAGAAGGCTATGACCACGTCTACTTTCACCCTCCCCCCCGTCCAGCAAGCCGAGCGCGTCCAAATCGTGGACATCCTGCGCGGCTTTGCCCTGTTTGGCATCTTATTTGTCAACATGACAATTTTCAGCCGCCCGATGCAAACAATCGTCCTTCCAAACGACCCATCTCTCCCCTCTCATGACCGCACTGCTCTCTGGCTCATCTATGCTTTTGGCGAGGGTAAATTCTATTCCCTCTTTTCAATGCTCTTCGGGCTGGGTCTTACACTACTGATGGTTCGCGTGGAAGGGCGCGGCGGCCGCTTCGTTCCGCTCTACTTGCGCCGCCTGATCGTCCTGCTCGGCATCGGCTTGGTTCACGCCTTCCTGATCTGGGCGGGCGACATCCTTATCCTTTACGCCTTGCTCGGCTTCCTGCTTCTTCTCTTTCGCAAAGCCAAACCGCGCACCTTGCTCATTTGGCTCGGTATCCTGCTAGCCCTACCGATTCTTTTCAATCTTGCCGTCACCAGTCTGGTGGCGCTAGGGCAAACCATCCCTGAAGCAGCGGCTCAAATTGACCAGGCTTTTGCCGAAGCAGAAAGAGGCTTTCAAACTGACCTAGCCCGTGCTTACCAAGGGTATATCAGCCGCAACTACCTCAAAGTCACCGAACAGCGCGCCTATGATTATTGGACAATGGGGTTATCTAGCTTCTGGTTTCTTGGGTTCAGCGTCTTTGCCATGTTTCTGCTGGGCGTCTATTTCGGCAAGATCAGCTTGTTCCAGTACCTGGAAGCTAATCGTCGTTTCTTCCAGCGCATGGCACTGGTGGGATTGACGCTGGGGTTGGGTAGCAACCTTCTCTATGCTACCCTGATCATGTCGCTTTCTCGCGTCTACCAGAGCTGGCTGCTCTTGCTGGCAAACACCGCCCACACTCTCGGTGCGCCGTTGCTCATGCTGGGGTATGTCTCGATCTTTTGCCTAATGGCGCTGAATCCGCCGTGGGGAAAATGGATAAGCATACTTGCCCCGGTTGGGCAAATGTCGCTGACCAACTACCTGCTTCAATCCATCATCTGCACGCTGATTTTCTATGGCTATGGGCTCGGTTTGTTCGGCAAAGTCGGCTACGCCCTCGGGATCGGATTGACCATCGTCATCTACCTGCTACAAATCCCCCTAAGTCAGTGGTGGCTGAAGCGTTTTCAGTACGGTCCTGCTGAATGGCTATGGCGATCTTTGACCTATGGTAAACGCCAGCCCATGAATAAGCTAATCCAGTCCTAAAGATTACGGAGAAGACTACAATGCTAAAGTATGCTGTTCCTAAATTTCCTGCCGCTGTTGTCCTAGCATCTCTGGAATTCTACAAGAAAAAATTGGGCTTTACCAAACTTTTTGATTATGGTGACTATGCCGCGATCAAGCGCGATGGAGTGGAAATCCATCTGTGGGAATGCTCGGACAAGAGCATTGCCGAAAATACCGCTTGCCGAATAGCGGTCAATGAGATTGAAGCCCTCTATGCCGAGTACCAGCAAGCAGGGGTTATTCACCCAAACGGCGCCTTGGAACAAAAGCCGTGGGGCGTTACAGAATTTGTCGCTCTCGATTTGGATGGAAATGGGCTATTCTTCTTCGAAGAAGAAGTTTGAACGCAGTGTTTTCCACCCACTGCCGAGTCTTTTTGTATGAGCAGTGCTTCCAGTGATTGCGCTATCACTCCTCTTGCGCAAAGCCAGAAGATGCTTTTATCCTTACTGGTCGGTTTAGAGAACAACCTTCTTTTAGCGAGAAAACAAGGAACCTACTATGAATCTCTCTGAACGCAAGTGGTTTTATCCGTTGGTGTACTTTCTATTGGTCGTGATCGCATTTTTGCCTCTCTATACTGAGCGCCCTTATCAATCGCAAGAGACCCAGAGGGTCATCTTTGAGATATTGATGGTGGCAACGCAGCCCTACACCGCTTGGGGTTGGATTTTTCACCTCGGCACGCTGCTGGCGGTTGGGTTAGCTATATGGAAGCCCGCCATTGGCGGGCGCGCCATCGCCGTCTATTTTGGACTTAACTATCTTGTCATCGCAGCCCTGCAAACCAGTGGTCGGACCGCTTCCTATGGATTTGCCGTCCATAGCGGTGCACTGGTAGCGGACGTCTTACTTGGTATGCTTTGGCTGTGGGTAGGCTGTAAGGACAGGCTTCGAATTGATTGGAAGAGAGTGCCAATCTGGCGCTGGGCATTGCTCCCCATGGCACTGCTGGTCTTCTGGTCGCCAATTGCGTTCGAAGGGACGCGGGTTGTCTTCGATTTCAACCCCCTGCTGCTGCTCACCTCCTCTTTCTACGGTCTCGCTTACTGCTTCATGACGCCAGTGCTGCTGTTTTTCCTCATCCTTGCTTGGCCAAAGGTAGATGGTTTCGCTTTTCGGGTCACTGCCTTTAATGCCCTGCTTTATGGTTTGTTCAATCTCGCCCAGTGGGCAAATCCCGACCTACAGGTTATGGCCTTTATGCACCTGCCGCTGCTCTTATTAGGGCTGCTTGCACTCTTGCTGCCACGCTTTTCACAACAACCAACAATGGCTGCTCACGCCTGAAGAGAGCGGAGGCAAGACCATCCCCCACCCCAAAAGGGCTGGTGACCCCAAGGCGCAAGAGTTTGGAGCCACGCTGCATTGTCTTCGATCTTCCTGAATTCGAGGATGAGCTGTTGTGATCGGTAGCTGTGCAAGTGCACCGATTCGCTCGCTGAGGTTTAGACCACGGGATGGCAAAGAGGATCATCGAACAATTATCTGATCCACAGTTGAATTGGTAAAAGGTTAACCCCAAATGAATAAAAAATTTCTCCTTCTCATTATTCTCCCGCTCTTTTTGGGAATGAGCTGTGCTGGACTTCCCAGATTTGCGCTTCCTTTACAGAAGGTGAAGATCATCGAATATCCACCGCTTGATTGGTCGATCAACGGACAGAGATTGAAGGATTTAGGATGTGCGGGAAACTTAAGCCAGTCTTGCCCAGAGCTGTTTGCACTAGGGTGCACAGAGATCACCACCCCTAGCTTCTATCTTGGGGGCTTACAGCCGCCCTATCCAATCGTTGAATGCATCCACGCCAACGGCACACCTGCCGACCCAACTTACTTTCGACAAACCGCAGGGCTAGATTCGAGATATCGAAGTTTTGTTGTTTTACAGGAGGGGGAGGCCAGACTTTTGATCAAAAAACAACAGTTCCAACAGCTCTTTGCCCCCGTAGAGTCAGCCGAGGAAGCTATCAGTTATGCTATGGCAATGACTTCTCTCTCAGCACGCAACGATCTTGACCCCAACGCCGATCTTGATTATCTGGTCGAGATGATTCAAGAAACGCACGTCGAACAGGTTTCAGATGGCTACATCGTATATTTGTTCGATACCGATCGCCAAATGGGCTGTGGGAAACACTCCTTCTATGCAGTAACAGTTCACGTCAAGCCAGAAGGAGAAGTACAGGAAATAACCCGCCACGAGATTTACAGGAGCTATGCCTGTTTCGACTTTGAAGCTCTGAGCTTGGATTCCGAATGAAAGGCGCTCAAAGTGAACAAAGGTTTGCTCGGTGCGCTCATTGGACTTTTGTTTTATTGTTGTCAAGCCCCGCTTTGGTGCCAGCATTCGACAAACATCCTTAAGGCGTCTCAAAAGCTCCCTCCCCAACTGGTCGAGGTGTATGCCGATCGGCCATGGAACGAGACGAGCATTCTTGTACAACAAGGCGACCTGTTGATCATCCGCTATGTTTCGGGTTCATGGTCACCTTGGAGCGGAGGCGCTTATGATGCCATCGGCTTCGGGGGGAATCCCAATTGCGATTGCAATGTTATGAAGGGCATCTCTCACGCTGCCCTGATCGGCAAAATCGGAGAGGGAAGCCCCTTCTTTATCGGGGAGAATTTTCATCATCGGATGGGTGAAGCAGGTATCTTGTATTTGGGGATTAACGACACCCGTACAACCGATAATTCGGGTTTCCTTCTGGTTCAAGTGGAGGTCTGGCGATGAAGAAGCCCTTTTGGCATCAGTTGCAAGTCCGCTGGGCAGGCTGGCAAAACCGCCAGCGCCTGAAGAAGTTAGGCCGACAGGTACAAGCTCACGCACCCCAGGGCAAAGACTTACCCACACTTATCCTATTCAACACTTCTTCCCGCTTATCCGCCTTCAGTCAAAACGCTGCCTTTACCCTGCTGGCGGGCTGTGGGCTAAAATTGGGCGGTTTTCGTATCATCCAATTCGCCTGTCATAGCGGCATGATACCCTGTGTCCTCGGCACAAACCGTCAGGATTATCGTTTGCCCCCTCCCTGTCAACCTTGTATAGCCCAGACCAAGCGGCTAACGCAGGCATTCGAAACGCAGTGGTTCCGCTATCGCCCCGACGCCGCTCTATCCGAAAAGATCGCGAGGTTGAATGTAGAACAACTTTGTCAATTCGAATATGCTACCCCTTGGTTTAACGAACCTCTTCCGCTGGGCAAGCTCGTCCTACCTGCCATCCGCTGGGCGCTGCGTTGCCACCATCTGCCCGACGATGAACCAACTCGTTATCTCTTGCGCCAATATCTGCTCTCAGCTTATAACGTCGCTGAGCACTTTTACCAGTTGCTTGAGCGCGAAAAACCGCATGCATGTTTGATCTTCAACGGTATTCTGTACCCCGAGGCGACTGCCCGCTGGGTAGCTCTGCAGAAGGGAGTTCGAGTAGTGACGCAAGAAGTGGGCTTTCAGCCCTGCTCCGCCTTTTTTACCGATGGAGAAGCCACAGCTTATCCCATTCATATCCCTTCTGATTTTGAGCTGAGCGAACGACAAAATCAACGGCTGGATGCCTACTTGGAAAAACGCTTTCAAGGAAAATTTACCATGGCAGGCATTCGCTTCTGGAAAGAGATCAAGGGGTTAGATGAAGCTTTTTTAGCCAAAGCCAGCAGCTTCCGCCAAATTGTCCCCGTTTTCACCAATGTAGTTTACGATACCAGTCAAATTCACGCCAATGTGGTCTTTCGCCACATGTTTCACTGGCTGGATCATGTTTTGAAGATCATTCGCGCCCATCCGGAAACGTTGTTTGTGATCCGTGCCCACCCGGATGAGATGCGCCCCGGCACAGCAAAACAAGCTCGCGAGAGCGTGCGAGGCTGGGTGGAAGCCAACGCAGTGAACAAGCTGTCGAATGTGGTTTTTATTGATTCACAAGAATATCTCAGCTCTTACGAGCTGATCCAACGCTCGAAATTTATCATGGTTTACAACTCGTCGATTGGATTAGAAGCGGCTCTGCTTTCGATTCCTGTCCTTTGTGCCGGCAAAGCGCGATATACCCAATATCCGACGGTGTTTTTCGCCCAGTCGATTGACGAATTCGAACGCTTAGCGGAAGGGATGTTAGCCATTGAGACCATCGAATTTCCGCCCCAATTTCGGCGCAACGCCCGTCGTTTCCTGTATTATCAACTTTATCGCGCCTCCTTGCCGTTTGGCGATTTTCTTCAAGCGGCAAGCCGCCCTGGCTTTGTGCAACTGCGCCCCTTTGATTGGCAAGCCCTTTTGCCGCAGCGTTCTCCAACCATTCAGACTTTATTGCGAGGCTTTCAGGATGGAGGGGATTTTCTCCTTCCCGAAGCAGCCGAATGGAGCGTCTATGGACAAGATTGAAATCCTTTCGGTTGAACTGTTGGATCGCCATCGCGCGTTGGTCGAAGACCTCAAACGGGTCACCCATCGACTTCAGCTCGAATTTGGTTGGCATTATTTGCTGGACTTAACTTGGATCATCACGCATCTAGGCGAACTGAGCGGCAAGGTGATCATGGACGCCGGCGCAGGGACAGGAATACTGCAGTGGTATTTGGCAGCTCACGGGGCAAGGGTGATCAGTGTTGATCGCTCCAATCGGGCGGATTTACCTTGGCGCTTCCGGCGTTGGACAAAAGTGAGGGGCATCCGCCGAACAGACTTGAATCCCCCGCTGGTTGCTCTGATCAATGCCCTTCGC
>CAKZNJ010000282.1 GCA_937129505.1 uncultured Anaerolineae bacterium
CGATGAAATCGCTGCAAAACGTATTATTGAATATTTAGTTTAGAGGGTATCGCATGGATTCATTGCAAATTCCACTCGATGAGCAAGTTTATCGACCCAATCACAATCTGTTGATTGAAGAACTAGGACAAGAGCGCCTGACAAAATGGCTTCACACAATGAACCTCATCCGCGCCTTTGAGGAAAAGGCGGAGGATTTATTCGCTCGCGGTTTGGTACATGGCACAATGCACCTGTCCATCGGTCAAGAAGCCGTTGCTGTTGGTGCTTCTTCTGCTATGCAGCAAGGGGATTATTTGCTCAACCATCATCGCGGACATGGTCACTGTCTAGCTTGGGGCAGTGACGTGAACTTGATGATGGCAGAATTTTTAGGCAAGGAAAATGGTTACTGTCGCGGTCGCGGCGGCTCTATGCACATCGCTAATGTAGAGGCTAATAACCTCGGTGCGAATGGTATTGTCGGCGGTGGCATTCCGATTTCGGTAGGGGTTGGATTAAGCATCAAGATGCGGAAGACAAAACAAGTTTGCCTTACTATCTTCGGGGATGGAGCATCAAACGGTGGTGCCTTCCACGAATCTTTGAATATGGCAAGCATTTGGCACCTCCCCGTCGTGTACTTGTGTGAGAACAACCAATATGCAATGTCGATGCCCATCCAGAAAGCCATGAATATCCATTACATTAGCCAGCGAGCTTGCGCCTATAGAATACGGGGGGTAACCGTAGATGGCAATGACATCCTTGCGGTCTACGATGCCGTCCGAACTGCTGCCGAGCACGCCAGACAGGGCGAAGGTCCTACTCTCGTTGAAGCTCTGACCTACCGCTGGAAAGGTCATTCCAAGAGTGATCGGCAAGCATACCGTACCCGTCAAGAAGTCAAACAATGGCAAGAGAATGATCCCATCCGACGTCTTGCCAATTGGTTAAAGATTAGCGATACTGAGCTTGAAGAGATCGCCCAACAAGCAAGGGAGATCATCGAGCAAGCGGTCGATTTTGCTAATCACAGTCCCGAGCCTTCGCTTGACACCATCTTGGAGGGTGTCTATGCGTGAAATCACTTATGTCGAAGCTGCCCGCGAAGCTCTGATGCAGAAAATGCAAGATGACCCCAGCGTTTTCCTTATTGGAGAAGATCTTGGGGTATATGGTGGAGCTTTTGGCGTTACTGCTGGATTAATTCAACAATTCGGCGAAGAGCGAGTCATTGACACACCTATATCCGAAGCCGGAATTGCCGGTGCTTGTATCGGAGCAGCATTGACTGGCTTCCGGCCGGTTGGCGAGATTCAATTCATGGATTTCGTAACCTTAAGCATGGAGCAGTTAGTGCTACAAGCTGCAAAAATTCGCTTTATGTTCGGAGGCAAAGCGAAAGTTCCCTTTGTCCTAAGAATGCCAGCCGGTTCTGGTACAGGCGCTGCTGCCCAACATTCTGAAAGTTTGGAAAGCTGGTTTGTGCATATCCCAGGCTTGAAGGTGGTCATGCCTAGCACTCCTTACGATGTCAAAGGGCTACTTATCGCTTCAATAGAAGATGACAATCCAGTAATTTTTGTAGAACACAAATTGCTTTATAAAGTCAAAGGGCCAGTTCCAGAAGAGATGTACCGACTGCCCTTGGGTAAAAGCAACATCGTCCGACAAGGGAAAGACGTCACCATTGTTGCTACCTCCATTATGGTGCAACGAGCGATTCAGGCAGCGGAAAAATTACATGAAGAAGGCATCGAGGTAGAGATTGTTGACCCGCGAACGCTTCGACCTCTCGATGATGAACCCATCTTCGAATCGGTAAAAAAGACGGGTAAAGTGCTCATTGTACACGAAGCCGTAAAGATGGGTGGTATCGGAAGCGAAATCGCCGCTCGCATTGCTGAAAGTTCAGCTTTTGATTACCTCGAAGCACCTATTCGCCGGCTTGGAGGATTGGATATTCCAATCCCCTACAATCGAAATCTGGAATACCATGCAGTTCCTCAAGTGGAGAACATTATAGAGGAAGTGCACGATCTTGTTCGATTAAGGGTGTGAGTGCAGTATGGCACGCGAAGTAATCATGCCAAAGTTTGGGTTCACCCAAGAGACCGCCGAAATTGTACGGTGGATAAAAAAGATTGGAGATGCGGTCGAAGCTGGTGAACCAATTGCAGAAGTCACTACAGATAAAGTCAATATGGAGGTTGAGGCTCCAGCAAGCGGCATCCTCGCTGACATCCGATACAAGGAAGGGGAAATTGTACCCGTAACCGAGATCATTGCCTATATTGTACAGCCAGGCGAAATTCTTGCTGCCGAGAGAAATCAACCATCCCCCCAACCCACAAACGAAGAGACCTCTCATGTCGATGAGGGGCATAAAGAAACTATTAAAGCCACACCGTTAGCAGAACGCATGATTAAAGAGGCGGGCTTAGACATTCAAACCTTACAAGGCAGTGGACCCGGCGGTCGAATAACCAGACAGGATGTCCTTACGGCTGTCTCGAGACCCTTCCCATCCAAAGTGCGCGCGGTGCCCGCTGCACGCCGCAAAGCCAGAGAACTGGGTATTGATCTAAAAACAGTCCCCGGCACAGGGCCAGAAGGACGCATCCAAAGCGAGGATGTCGAGCACGCCTATCAGGCCCAAAGGCAATCTTCCGAGAAAACTGCAGCTATCGAAGCCATCTCCCCACCCTTAGCTGTACCACAAAGCACTGCTGTTCCAACAGAAACACCAATAGCCAATATCATCCCGGTCGTTGGAATGCGTCGCACAATAGCCCAACGTCTACAAAAGAGCGCCCAACAAGCCCCCCACATCAATCTTGAAATTCGGGTTGATATAACCGCAGCCGAGGCTTTGCGTGCCAAA
>CAKZNJ010000283.1 GCA_937129505.1 uncultured Anaerolineae bacterium
CTTCAGCTACTTTCATCTTAACACTTAAGATAACGATAGTTGTTTCATCTCCCGCTTCAACATCTATACGTTTATTCAATTGCTCCAAACTCATTTCTTCATCTTCAGGAACTCTCTCAATGATCTGATCTAATATTTCATCCCCCATAGCAATACCTTTCACCATCTTGTAATTTAGTGTAATGGGGCTGAGATTTTGATAGCGAGAGTCGAAGTTCGGCTGAAAGGGAGGGCGAGTTAAGGCAATCACTGCCTTGGCTTCGTAAAGACGGGGCTGAAAAAATGTAAAGGCAAAAGCAGCCGCACCGGCTAACAAAGCCAGCCCTACAATTAATTTCCATCGGCGCAATAAAGAGCGAACGATTTTACGCAGATCAATTTCCAGTTCGTCATCCATAACACAACTCCAAAACGGTCATTCTTGATTAAATTATCCACTCAAAAGCAACGCTCCGCCATTCTGACAAGGTCGCTTGTCAGAAAACAACTTCCATCCAAGTATACCTCAGACATCCTCTGAAGAAAACCAAGATTCTTTGAGTGTTTTGCAAGTTTACCGGATGGAACAGCTTCGGTTTTGTTTTCCCCTGAGCAACCTCCGTAGGGACTTTGGGACTCATTCTATGATGGATGAAATTATATCACGTAAACAAAGTTGTCAAGCGTGATTTCAAAAAGTTGGTCAATTTGCTTGCGCAAATATTTGATGCCATGTACAATATCTTAAGCAAAAGTTGCAACCTGAAAGAAGCCTATTGGGTGGGGTAGGTTCTTCCACAGCTTTCTTGTGCGCCATAGAGGCGTAGGGTGGATTTCTGCAGCCGCTCAACCAAGATCAAACTTCTTTCTCGTTCAATCGACACTCTAAATTTTTTTACATGGAGGGGAAACATGTGGTCTCGCATACTTTTGGCGATTTTGGTTGCTGGGGCACTCGTCTGGTCGGTCACCGACCTGCTGGCTGCCCAAGCTGGAAATGACGATTTTCCGGGCGTTGAAAATTGGGATGGTTCCATCGGCACAATTGGGTTGACCCGCACGGTGCACGCCCTTGCCTTTGATCAAGATTATCTGTACCTTGGCGAGGGGTTCGGTATCGGTGACCGCCACATTCGCCGCTGGGATGGCACCCGATGGGTGAGCCTGGCAAGCAACCTAGACGGCGCAGTCTTAGCCTTGCTCTCGGATGGCAACGGCAATCTCTATGCAGGGGGAACGTTCACGCGAACGGGCACGTGTAATCCCTGTAAACGGGTTGCCCTGTGGAATGGCACACAGTGGTCAGCGGTAGGGAATGCGATCAATGGGACGGTTATTGCCTTAGCAAGGGATATTTCAGGGACCTTATATGCTGGTGGGGATTTCGGGCTAAAACGTTGGAATGGCACAAACTGGGCAGATGAATCAATCACCGACACTGTGTTTGCCTTAACGTATGATCAGGCCAATCAGCGGCTCTATGCTGCGGGCCGAAATTATACGATTGACGAGGATTCAGGTGATCAAGTTGATTTTCCTACCCTCAAACGAAAAACTTCTTCAGGCTGGGTGGATTTGGGTGAGAGCTTCAAGATGAGCGGGCCTAATACCATTTTTAGTCTTGCGCTTTACCCCGCAAGCACCCTAACCCCAACGGCAGGCGGGGATTTTGGATCTCCTGTATTTTACTTAGCTAGTTGGATAAGTGGTACGTGGAATACAGAAGGAACACTCAATGGAGCCGTTTTCGCCCTAGCTGAAGATTCATGTGGGGGTCTCTATGTT
>CAKZNJ010000284.1 GCA_937129505.1 uncultured Anaerolineae bacterium
TTTCGATCTCTTCTGCGCGAACAGCTGCTTCAGAGCTTTTGCCGTACGTGATATCATCGACGGACGGAAATGCCGAAGCAACTTCTCGAAGATATTCATAGGATTGGTCGTCCCGATTGAGCACTGCGAGGCGGATATTGCCCTGCATCTTCTCGACAGTGATCGCCAATTCCTCAATTAATCGCGCTTTTGCTGCCCGATAATTCTCATAACTTCCATGAAAATCAAGATGTTCATGGGTAATATTTGTAAAAACGCCAATATCATACTCACATGCGGAAACGCGATATTGGGCTAATCCATGAGAGGTGGTTTCAAGGACGACATGAGTAATGGGTGGCTTCTGCTCAGTCATTTTGCGCAATAAACTTTGGACTTGAGGTGCATCTGGTGTCGTAACATGGAAACCCGTATCGATTACTTCATCACCGATCAACGCATTCACAGTGGAAATCAAACCCACGGAATATCCAGCCGTCTTTAGGATTTGGTAGATAAAATTACAGGTTGTGGTTTTCCCGTCAGTGCCTGTGACCCCCACCACTGTCAATTTCCGAGCTGGAAATCCATGCCATGCTGCTGTTAGATAGGCAAGCGCTTTGCGTGAATTTGAAACGCAAATGTATGGAACAGAAATCTCTAAGCCACTTCGTTCCCCAACGATACCGACAGCACCGTTTTGAATTGCTTGGGGGATAAACTGATGCCCATCAAACGTCAATCCAGCAATTGCCACAAAAAGTGTTCCCTTTTGTACTTGTCTTGAATCGGAAACAATACCCTTCACCTCAATATCCGTGCAAGCCGCTGGTCTGTCGGCTAATATTCCAGCTCCACCTAAAGTGTCAATCAATTCTTCAAGCTTCATTTAGAAATAATCCATTATCGCCTTAATATTCGACTAGAGAATTCGGATTTATCTGCCAACGAGATGATAAAAGTAGGTCGAAATAAGTTTCGACCTACTTTGCCACACAGAAACCGACGGATCGAGATCTGCGTCTCTTCGCATCACCTAAGGTTTTCAAGAAACCTACGGCGAGATGACCGCTACCGATGAAGGATTACTGAAGCGATTGTTTCAAACTCTCAAGCTGTCCGACTACTGAGCCATCCAAGACCTTATCACCGACTTTCACAATGAGTCCTCCCATAATTGAAGGATCCACACGAAAAGAAACTGTCGCTTGTTCACCCATTTTGGATAAAATATCTCGTTTCACCGCTTCCTGCTCGTGAGGGTGAAGGGGCAAAGCGCTGATAATCTCAGCAGAAGAACCGCTTATCTCCATGCCCTCTAACACAACCACCTTTCCAGATTTGACTCCAGAGAAAAATTCCTCAATAAGGGAATGTTGACGTTTTTCATCCAATGCCTCGCCGATCAGTTTCTGGGCAGCAGCAATCGCTAGGGAAGCGATTTGCCCTCGCAATTCCAATAGAATGCGATCCCGTTCTTGCGCAGCCTCCATCCGTGCCTCTTCACGAATCTTATTAGCTTGAGCTTCTGCTTGGGCAATGATCTCTTTCGCTGCCACCTCGGCACGCTCAGTCGCTTCGCGCACTTTTTGAGCTGCGTTTGCTTGAGCCTCGGCTAAAATTGCTTTCGCTTCTTTTTCAGCGTTTTCACGAGCTTCTGCCGCAACCCGAGCGTCCTCTAAACCTTGAGCAATCTTATTCTTTCGGTTTTCCAACATCCGAACGATGGGCTTGTATGCTAGGGCATACATC
>CAKZNJ010000285.1 GCA_937129505.1 uncultured Anaerolineae bacterium
CTCCTGCCAGGAGCATGAACACTGCACGCGCAATACGGCGCGCTTCGCCGATCAGAGCTGCGTCAGGCAGGCGTGTTCCATCCCCTAAGACATAGTGCCCGCGCTTCGTCAGGGTCGTATCGAGCGCACCGGCCATTGCTGCCATGGGCCAGCCTGCGTTTGGCGAGGCAGTACGGCCGGAGTTGCGAGACGCAACCTGCCACGCGGCTATCCCCCGCCTGCAGACAATCTGCGCGGCAATGGCGATCAGCCACGAGCCGAATAGGACGAGGGCGACCTCGTAAATAAGGGCTAATTTCTTTTCGGTGGGACGATAGAGTGTTGTGACAATCATAGGACACCTCCAAGCTGCGATGATTTTGCCCTATTAAACACCCTAACCCTTCAAGCGTTGCTCTGCTCCTTTGAGGAGTCGGAAGGCTTCTCCTCCTTAGGCAGTAAATCTTCCAAGACATTTTGATCTCGCTGAAGGTTTTTCCAGCGCAACCATAAACTTAGGGTATATAACGCCATCGTTATAAAGACGACCGCATAGCCGGCGATCATGTAAACGGTGGTCTCTGCAGGTCCTTCTTGAAGAAGAGAGAGTGCAATCATAGGAGTATCCTTATAGGCTCAACTTGAGCTTGAGTTGGTCCACCTGGTCGGCCAAGCTGCCGAGGCGCAAGCGGTGCCACATCAAATCGATGAAAACGAAGGTAAAGGTGAACAGGCTGAAGAGGAAGGTTTGTACCATCTTGGGCGTCATGTCAAATTGTCCTTCTGCGCCGGGTTGATTGGTGCCGATAACGACTGGGTGAATGGTGCGGAATAAGCGGGCAGAGAAGAAGGTCAAGGGCACGCTGATAAAGCCTAAAATGACGTACACCGCTCCAAAGCGCGCCCGCCGCTCGGGATCTTCGATCCCTTGACGGAGCATGAGATAGGCGAAATAGATCAACTCCATGATGGTGGCAGTTGTCAGGCGCGGATCCCATGTCCACCAGGTATTCCAGATCGGTCTTGCCCAGATTGAACCCGTTACGATGTTCATGAAAATAAAGACAATCCCGATCTCAACCGCCGCTACGGCAACCAGATCCCATTTGCGTTCCTTACTGCGCAGGTAAAGGATGCCGGCAATCGCTGCAGCAAAAAAGCTGAGCATCCCCACCCAGCCAACAGCAACATGATAATAAAAGACTCGCTGGACATTGCCCATCACTGCTTCCATGGGAGCGTACACAAAGACCATCCCAACCGATAAAAGCAGAAGAATGGCAGTGAAGATATCTAATAAGGTCAAGGCTTTTGGTTTCGGTTGCATCACATACTCCTTTGGATCTGATAATTATTCCTCTACAACAAAATCAAACACCATAAAAGCGACAGCAATAAACACGGTGTCATAGACGATCAGCAGATTCAACCACGGACGGATCGATTCAATTTCGATCCCTTGCAGAAACCCCATGCTTGCTTTTACGGCGGCGATGAGAACCGGTATTGCCAATGGAAAGAGCAAGATAGGTAAGAGGACATCGCGCGTGCGCGTCTGAACAGTCATTGTTGCCAATAGGGTGCCGACAGCCACGTACCCCAAAGAGCCTAAGAAGACAACGGCGAGGAAACCGGCGTGAAACAAGTTGGTGTTATAAAGAATACTGTACAAAGGTAACACAATCGCTTCGACAATGGACATAAAAAGTAAATTCCCGAACATTTTACCAAAATAGATGGCACTGCGATCAACGGGGGCGAGAAGCAAGCCGTCCATACAACCACGGTCCTTTTCCATCGCCATCGAGCGGTTTAAGCCCAGGCTGCCTGCGAAAGCGAAGGTGACCCATAAAACTCCTGCGGTGACGGTGCTGCGGGTTTTGATATCCAATTCCAGAGCAAAATTGAAGATCAGAATGACCAACAGCGCAAAGACCAACATGGCAGAAAGCAGCTCACGACTGCGCATCTCACCAGCAATGTCTTTAGCGATTACGGCGAAGGTTGCTCTGATGAAGGTCATAAAAGCAGATAACTTTCTCTAAGGGTATTCTTCTAGATAGGTGACGGCTTTCTCGGTGCTGCTGTGATGGACTGCATGGCGATAAAAAGCCAACAACTGATCGGGGTCAAGTTCAGCGCGACTTGCGGAGGCAACGATAAAACCATTCGACAAAACGTCGAAACGGGAGGCTAGCTCGCTTACCCGCATTAAATCGTGAGAGGTCATGACTACCGTCCGCCCGCGCGCAGCCACTTCGCGCAAGACATTGTCCAGCATAACGCAGGCTTCTTGATCAAGGCCGGTGTGAGGTTCATCGAAGAGAATCACTTCGGGGTCATGCAGCACCGCTCGCCCGATGGCGAGACGTTGCTGCATTCCGCGTGAGAAGGTGCGCACCAAGTCGTGGCGTCGCTCGAACAAGCCTACCAATCTCAATACTTCTTCAATGCGCCGACCGAGATCGGGTAGGGCATACAAACGGCCGTAAAAGCGCAGATTTTCTTCTGCGCTGAGTTCACCATAAAGGAGGGGTAAATGGGTGACAACCCCTAAGCGACGGCGTACTGCTGCAGCGTGTGTTGGCAAAGGAAAGCCGGCAATGGACACCTCGCCAAGGGTAGGTTTGGACAAGGTGGCTAAAATGCGAAGGAAGGTCGTTTTCCCCGCTCCATTTGGGCCTAAGATAGCGACGAACTCGCCCGCTTCTACCTTAAAATCCAACCCCCGCAGGACGGCTTTCAAACCAAAACGTTTAAATAACTTCCGCACGAGGATCATACGGTCTTAGATCGATCAGGGTTTTGCCTTTAGAGCTTTCAGCTTTTCTTTCAGCTCCGTACGGCGTTGGATATAGGCGTCTTCGGGCAGTCCACCGCTTTGGTAGAGATCATCCAAAGCGATGATCGCGTCAATGACTGCATCAACGGTTTCAGGAGCGTTCAACGCTAGTTCCTCTTCCTCGTCTAGTTCTTCAAGGCGAGTGTGACGATAAAACCAAATGCCGGCAAAAATGAATGCCAATCCGAAGACGAACAAGCCGATCATCAGCGATTGTCGCGTGCCGCTGCTCAGTGAAAATGCTGCCGAGCCGGGCAGGCCGCTAATTGATAAACGCAATTCCTCGCCCGCGGAGAGGCTGCCACCGCTGTACATGTGATAGATGGTTCCTTCGGCATTACGTTTGCCTTCATCGCGCAGCAAGGTGCTGCGCACTCTTAAGCCCCCTTCGGGGACTAGGACGACCATTGCGTCAATCGGCATTGTCAGCGGCTGGACGAGATCGAGCTTGCGGTTGTATGGCATGGTGAAGGAAAAAAGAACCTGATAGTTGCCCATGCCGGGTCGAATTGAAGCCGTATCTCCAAATCCATCGGGTGTTGAGATGTACCTTTCTCCAAGAACGCTATCCTGAAATTGTAGGTTACTCGAACCGACAGGCAGCTTGAAGCGCACGGTTGGCTGGCCGGGTTGAGCAGGGATCAGCGTTTTATTCGAGGTATTGGACATAATGTAGAGTTGAACCACTCGCAAGGTGTTCTCATCAAGCAGGTCGAAGAAGAGATGCAAACGGTCACACTTGATCACCGAGACGTCGGTGGTGGTGTCGTAGATGACGATGGGTAACTCTAGCGAGGCGTTTTGGGAAGACGCAACGGCAACATCGGAGGGATAGGTTGTGCCACTGTACTCGGTATAGGCAACAAAGGCGCGTCCTTCTTGCATTTCGACATCTTTAAACACAAAAGTGTTATCGCTTTGTAAGGTTGCCGTTGCCGTGATCACCTGCTCAAAATCATCATATCCTTCGAGGGTGATGACCAGATTCGGTGGCACATTGCCGCCTGAGCCATTGGTCACCCGACCGCTTACCACGCCTTTGAGGTTACCTGTTGCAGGGGTAGTAGTCGGCATAGCTGTCTCAGCAGGCGAGGCGATTGCTGTAGGTGTAGCATCGCCCGAGAGAGGAGGGGCGAGGGTGGCTTGAGCGTTTTGTAACTCTTCAGGCAGGGCTCGAAATGTCAGGGATTGGAGATACTCCACGATTGCCCAGCGTTGCTCCTCCGTCAATTTATCCCCAAAAGCGGGCATCGCAGGGGGCATCCCTAAGACGATGCTGGAATAGAGATCAAAGCCTGATTTCGAGGCAGCAAATGCCAGATCAGTTAGGTTAGTCGGAGATTTGGAAAGGCTCGCTGCTAGAGCCCCGTCTCCTTTTCCTTCTGTGCCATGACAACTGGCGCAGTGCTCTTGATAAAGATCTGCCCCTTCTTGGACAAGAGCAGTAGAGCTGCTAAGCGAGAAGGAGTAAGCAACAACATCCCAACGCTGGCTATCAGACAAACTAGGAAACGGGGGCATGAATCTCTCTAGATTACCGTTGGTAACAATCAAAAACCAGCGCGCTGGTATGGCTTGGCGCGCCAGCTCTGGATTAGAAAGCGCCGGGACAGGGTTTGGGAGCTGGGCTGCTCGCGGCCCATCGCCATCGCCGTTTACCCCATGACAAGGAGCACACTTTTCTTCGAAAATCGCTTTGCCCTTTTTGGCATCGGGCGGAATTAAAGGGTAGATGTCTTGTAAGGAACTGGCAGTCTGAGTGCGAGCAATGGCGATGTCGCTTGCGCCTGGCGGCGGGGTGACATCGGCGGCTAAGGAAAAAGAGCATCCCGCCAGCGCCAGCGTGCTCAACAAAAAGGCAAACCTAGTGAGGAGATAAGCCTTTTTTTGGAAGACCACCAAAAGCCTCTTTGCATCTGCTTGCATTCTCATTCTGCTTTTTCCGCTTCCACGACTAAGGAGGTTCCACATTTAGAACAAAAGCGATCGGATTGTTGGATGGGTTTACCGCATTGGGGACAGAAGCCAGCGGCTTTCTCCGCCCGTTCGCGTCGTCGGCTGGCGATGAGTGCTTCGATTTCATCATCAGGTGAGGCTTCTGAGAGAGAAACCCGACGAGGTTGGGTTTGCCGCTGCGGTGGACGAACCCCTTCTTTGACGCTGGTTTGTTGCTGACGCAGAGCGTCAATTTGCTGGACAACTGCGGCCGCTTCGGCTAGAAGGACAGACCTTTGAACAGGATAATCTTCTGCGGGGATTTTACCCAACGTATGATCAAAGTCCAGCTCT